>JAOZQN010000019.1 GCA_029932195.1 Bacteroidales bacterium
AAACAATTTTCAACAATACTACTATTAATAATTAACCTCAACATCATTTCGTTCATTTTTCTTATAATTTGCCTTATATTTTTCGCATTTGTATTTTTCTGGCACATCTGCTCCCCAAATTACTAGCGACGTTTCTCCTTGTTTAATTATTTTAAATTCTACTCTTCTGTTGTATGCCTGCGATTTAGTAAACCATTTATTTTCTTTTGTTTTATTTTTTGTTATCGGATTTTCTTCTCCATAACTAGCTATAATTAGTTGATTTTCAGGAACTCCTCGTTCTAATAAATAATTTTGAACCACAACTGCTCTTTTGTAGCCAAGTATAAAATTATAGCTTGCTCTACCTTTAGAGTCGCAATATCCTCCAAGTTCAATAACTGCTTCTTTGTTTTGTATTAGATAATTAGAGAGAGTATCTAAGACTGAATTTGATTCTATTTTTTCTGCACGTGCATAAGGAAACAAAATATTTTCTATTTCTACATAAGCAAGTTCATTAATTTCTATATTTTCTATGCTATCTATTTGTGTAATAAGAGTGTCATTATTGCAAGGCACATCTGGGTCTAATCTTATGTTTTTATATAACTGAATATTTGGAGCATCTTCGGCAACGATAAAAGTATCATCAAAAATAGTATCATTATCTACCTCAATAGTAATTCTATATGATATTCCTTTTTCAGTAACAAAAATAAACTTCTCATCTTTTTCTGTTGCTGTATAATATTTATTTGTATTAACATTTCTTATAACTATGTGAGATTTAGGCAGTTCACCCTCGCATATATTTAGGAAGGCAGTAAATATGCAGATATTTGTAGTTTCTGCTTCCGGAATAGACATTAAGTATATATCGCTTTCTCCAAAGCCATTGTTTTTCAGTGAGGAAAAATAGGCTCTTTTACCATCTGCTGTTGGGTAGTAAAAAACATCATCGTCAACCGAATTTATAGGAAAACCTATATTTTTGGCATCAGTCCAAAGCCCATCTTCTTGTAGTTCGCTGGTTAGAATATCGTATCCACCAAGTCCACCATGTCCTTTGGAACTGAAATATAAAGTCCTGTTATCATGATGAATATAAGGTCCTTCTTCGTCTCTTCTGGTGTTTATTGCTTCACCCATATTTTGTGGTTCGGACCAAGTGTCATCTTCGTTTTTGTATGATGTATAAATATCTAATTCACCAAAGCCACCTGGTCTGTCGCTTGTGAAAAATAATGTTTTGCCATCTACCGAAATTGTAGCATGAGTTTCTCTATATTTTGTATTAATATTATTCCCAAACATCTCTGGCACAGTCCATTCATTATTTTTATATTCGCTAAAATAAATTGCACCTCCATCTTCTTCTTTATAAATAAATAACATTGTTCCATCATAAGAAATCCCAATTGTAGCTTCGTGTTCCAATGTATTGATATTCTTACTTATAGGTTTAGGCTTAGACCATTGGTCATTTATTTTATGAGATATATAAATATTCTCATCATATTCCTCGTCCCACAGTTTTACACTTTGTTCGTCTAACTTTCGCCTTGAGGTAAAAATTAGTGTGCTTTCGTCGGCAGTAAATAATGGAGTATGTTCTGAATATTCGGAATTTATTATACTACCCAAATTTTGGATTATAACAATATCCTCTGGATTGTCCACAAGTTCTGCTCCATTTTTTGCAAGTTCTAATTCAGAGTCTATTAATTGTAAAAATTTTCTGTTTTTTTCTTTATTTTGTAGCTCTTCTAATATTACAATAGCACTGTCAAACATGTAATTAACTCTGTATGACCTTGCAAGATAAAATTTAACTTCACTTTTATTTAGCTCTCTTTTATGCTTTTTTTTGTGTAAATTTAATGACTTCTGGAAACAGACCATTGAAGAGTCTCTTTTATCACGGGTGTGCAAATAGCAAAAACCTAATTTAAATTGGTAAACAGGATTTTCGGGTTCATACAAAATGACTTTTTTATACATATCTATAGCCAAATTAAAATTTTCGCTATAAATTAAGTCTTCTGCAATATTTACAGAATCTTTTTGTGCAAAAATAGTTGCTACTTGCCACAAGAGTAATATTATAAATATTATGGTAAATTTCATTTATTATCGAATTGTTCTTATTGTTGAGTCTGCTCCGAGAATTGTATTTTTGCCAAAATCAAAGTGAATATAAATTTCAGAACTCTCATTAATTAATAAATTAATGAGCTTATTTATTGCAAATGAGAATTTTAAAATTTGTATCCAACGCAGAGTTTGGCAAAAAGATGCTTTTCGGAGTGGATTCATTGTTGAATTAATTAAACAACCGACAAATATATAATTTAGTTTGGATTTTATCAAAAAAAAAGTATCCAATAATTATATTGAATACTTTTCTGCAATAAAAAGTTATCAATAAATAGTTTCCAAAATTTTTCTAAACTATTTATTGCTAATTGTTTACCGATAAATATATTAATGCTTCTTGTAAAGATAATCTAAAACATTATCAACAACTTTTTTGCTTGGCGAAAATTTAACACCTTCCAGAAGTTCTGATACTGCTGTATTATTTTTACTTTTTTTATCTAGTAAGTCATTTATACTTACAACTTCTTCATCGTTACAATTAAAATCGTGCATAGTATATAATATGGTATATAAGTTTTTCATATCTCAATTCTTTTTAACAAAAACGATTATTTTCATTATTTATTTTAAAAATAACTATTAATTTGTGTTAATTTTATTTAAAGAATAAAACAGATTTAAAAAATTTGCTTTTTATCCTAAAAATACAATTATAGACCATAGACTATACATTTTTACTTAAGGTTGCATATTGAATAATTTTTTAATGAATAATGTAATTTTTAATGAACAATGAACAATGAATAATGAACAATGAATAAGGTAATTACTTAATTATAAGGTGTAAACCAATTGTTCATTGTTCATTGTTTATTGTTCATTGTTCATTATTAATTATTCATTAAAAAACTATCTTAATAAATTTCTTGAAATAACTATTTTTTGTATTTCGGAAGTTCCTTCATAAATTTGAGTTAATTTGGCTTCTCGCATCAGACGTTCTACGTGATATTCTTTAACATATCCGTAGCCTCCGTGAATTTGCACGGCTTCGGTGGTAACTTCCATTGCTATGTCTGCACAATATTGTTTTGCCATTGCTGTTGCCATTCCATAAGGTTTGTTGTTGTCTTTGAGCCAAGCGGCTTTAAGGCAAAGGTTTCTTGCATTTTCTACTTTTACTGCCATATCCGAAATTTTGAATGCAATTGCTTGATGTTTAGCGATTACTTTGCCAAAAGCTTTACGTTCTTTGGCATAATCTATTGCACGTTCCAATGCACCTGCGGCTATTCCGAGTGCTTGCGAAGCTATTCCAAGTCGTCCTCCGTCGAGGATTTTCATGGCAAATTTAAACCCAAAACCATCTTCGCCAATTCGGTTTTCTTTTGGCACTTTTACATCGTTAAACATAACAGAGTGAGTGTCAGAACTTCGCATTCCCATTTTGTCTTCGTGGACTCCGAGAGTTATTCCTTCGCTGTCTTTTTCTACAATAAAAGCGTTGATTCCTTTGTGTCCTTTTTCTTTATCTGTCTGTGCAATAACAATATATGTTGAAGCACTATTTGCGTTTGTTATCCAATTTTTTGTGCCGTTCATCAGATAATAATCTCCTTTGTCTTCTGCCGTAGTTCGTTGCGAGGTAGCGTCGGAGCCTGCTTCTGGTTCGGATAATAAAAATGCTCCTATTTTTTCGCCTCGTGCAAGTGGTTTGAGATATTTTTCTTTTTGCATTTCTGTTCCGTAATGCTCTATGCCCCAGTTCACAAGCGAGTTGCAAACAGACATTATTACCGAAACAGACGCATCTATTTTAGAAATCTCTTCCATTGCCAACACATAAGATACTGTGTCCATGCCACTTCCATCGTATTTTGGGTCTACCATAATTCCGAAAAATCCTAATTCTGCAAGTTTTTTTACATGCTCGGTAGGAAAAATCGCCTTAGCATCTCGTTCTATTACGTCTCCAAGTAGTTCACGTTCTGCAAAATCTTTTGCAGCATCTCTAATCATTAATTGTTCTTCTGTAAATTCAAAATTCATAGTTTTGTTGGTTTATTTGGTTATTGATTTATTTATATATATCCCCAGCATAGAGGCTAGGCTTAGTCAAAATCCGAAAATATTGTTTTTTTTTTATTAGTTTATTCGGGGTGCGACTTGGAGTCGCACTCCGAATAGAACTCTGCTCTTTTCTAACTTCCTAAAACCTAATTTCCTACCCTCCAGTTCTCCCAGTTTTTTGCACCAGAGCCGATACTTATTTTAGGGTTCTGTTCTTTTAAATTTTTTTCTATATTTGAGCGATCGTTAACTTCGCTTTGCAATTTTGTTGCAAGCTGACTGTAAGTTATGTTTCCTTTTGATTCTTTTAGAATATTTAGGAGATAGTAAGTAAATAAGCCATGTTGTTGGTTATCATATTTTTGTGCAACTTCGTCGCCAGTGCTGGCGGTAAAAGAAACTATATTATTATTTAGGTCGGTATCTTTGGGCTTTATTTTTATACCCGAACGGGCAATAGCCAAGCCATTGCGACCACCTCCGCTAAAACAGGCATCGATAAAAACGGTTACTTTGGCAGGATTATTTTTGCCCAAAGTTTCGTAAAAATCAAATAGCTTGATGCCAAATTGTGAAACATTATCCTCGTTTACATCTACGGGCATAAGATAAGTTTCGCCGTTTTTGGTGGGGAAACCATGACCAGAATAGTAAACATACAGCTCTCTATTACTGTTCATTAGGTTAGATGCTTTTGTTATAAGCGTGTTAAAATCTGCAATGCCAACGTTCTCTTTATAGATGATATGGTCGGCTGGAACGCCGAGAACTTTTTCGGCATAAATTTTAAATGCACGGGAGTCGTTCAAGGCATAATCTACTGCTATAAGCTGGTTGTAATTTTCGTTGCCAATTATTAAAGCATAACGATTTTTATTCGTAGGATTTTGTGGCAAATTACTTATCAAATCGTTTGACATTTCGGGAAGGTCTTCTATTATTATTGTGCCGTTGTTCGTTGTGGTTTGGCTTGGTTTTATTATTACTATTTCGCCGTCGTCTGTTAGTGTGCTGTTTACGGCGGTAGATTTGCTTTCGGTATAACCATATTTGCCTTTGGCTTCGCTAACTTTTATTTTCAATTTTATTTCCGAATCGGTAAAACTGCTGTTGATAAAAAACTCGGCTGTTACAAGCTCGTATTTCCCCGACCCAATATTATTAAACTCGGGAACAGTATTACTCGGATTGCCGTTTTGTTTGGAATAGCCCAAAAACATAACGCCCGTTTGCGAATTGCTAATTTCTACTTTTACACTTTCGGCAATGCCTTCGCCTACGTTTTGGATATAAAAATCAAAACCTATTTGCTCGTTTACATCTATCTGATTGTTAGGACTTCGGGAGATTATTTCTTTGGGAGTAAAACGTGAAAGTATTAGTTCGGGTGTTTTTAATTTTTCGGTAGCAACGAGTAAACGTTTGCCTGTTATTTCCATTCCAAAAACAGGCTCTATTACTTGAATATCTACTTGCAGTTGCGAGCTTACAATATTTTGTTTGGCAGTAATAGGAATAGTTATTGTTGCCGTTCCGTTTGTTTTATTTATAATTTTAAACTTTGTTTCTTTTTTATACGAAACAGCATAATCCATGTTTGTAGATAGCTTTGCGTAAACGCCCTTAGCCTCGCCCAGCCCTATGTTGTTTACTGTAATAGAGACATTTATTTTTTCTCCAGCACGCAACACAGCCTCCGAAACTTCTATTTTATCTATAAATATAATAGGGGGAAGAATAGTATTAAAAGATGACGTATCATTTAATATTTTATCCTTTTTATTCTCTTTATTTTCATTATTAGACTCTTCTGTAAAAGACGAAGGAAGTGTTGGGTTGCTTCTTTTACCACCACTTGATAATTTATAATGGACTGTAAATAAGGCACAAAAATAAGAATCATTTATATTTTGATGTCCTCTCATTTCATCTGTAGTATTATCAAGTCTTCTGTCTGATAGACTGACTGCAACACTACCATAGTCTTCTGTTATTGTGTTTATATCATAGTAACTTCCTGCAACATCATCAATATAATTGGTATTTGTATAATTATTTATTATTTCTAAACCAATTGCCCATTGTCTATCTATTTCATATTTAGCTCCAAGCCCAACAGAAAATGATAATGCAAAATTAGAATATTGTTCTTTTTGTCCTTCAGTATGTAGTTTTCTTAAACTATACCATTCATTCTCATATTTTGCTTTTGGATTATAATAAAAAAATCCTCCACCAAAAAGAACATAAGAAGATATATTTCTTGTTCCTTTTAAAGAAGAGAATGCGTATCTTGGTCTTGCTTTTTCTGGAATAAAATAATACTCTGTAAATAAGGATAATTCTAAAACATTAGATTTAAAATGTAAGTTTCTATTTAGTTTATAAGTGTTATTTGAAAAAGCATCGTTACCATATAATTTTGTATGACCAAGTTTTATTTGTTGTGAGAAATATTTTAGAAATTCTTTTTTTCTTCCTGCATACTTATATCTATATCCTATTTGATTGGTATATCCTACAGTTTTTATTCCTGAAAAACCTAAATCACCTGTAAAATAATTAACACCTGAATGAAAGACTAAACTTGTTTGCGGTTCTCTTCTTTGTGCGTGCAGATATGCTGCTGTTATCATAATAAAAATAAAAGTAAACGTAATTTTTTTCATAATAAAAATAGGTTATTTGGTTAGTAAAATGAGGTTGTTCTATTCGGGTAATTTATTGATATACGGTTTTTTACCTACAAAAACTATTGCCAGTTTTATTATGTTTTCTGGTTTTATTTTATTTGCAATTAGTTCTGTATAATATTCATTTCGGTCTATTTGAGACAAGGCATCATCAATTTTCGCATTTATTCTTTTTCTTAATTTTTTGTCGTCTTCGGTTTCTTTTTGTTTTTCAATTTGTTTTATTTCTATTACTACACCGTGTTGCAAGGGGGCATGCCCCCTTGGTATTAACATTATATCGTATCTGCCGTCGCCACTTTCTCCGTTAGATTTTATTATGTAGTCGTCGCCAATAATTGCAAGCAAACCAAGAATATAGGAATGATAAATATATTCATGATTTTTTGCAGTATCGTAGTAGCTAAATGTGTTGCTAATTATTTCTCTAAAACCTTTCTCAAATTTAGTTATATTATTGGTTATTAGATAATTTGTAGTATTTTGTAATAATGATTTTTGCAATTTAACATCAATTTTTAGCCATTCTAAAATTGTATCTTGAAAAACCGTTTTAATTTCGTAGTTTGGGATAGCAAGTTCATATTCTTTTCTTAATGTTTTTTTTCTAACGGTTAAATATCCGCTATAAGTAAATAATGTCCACAATAAATCTGTATCTGTTGATAGATTTGGGAACACAAAATTTTCTTCTAAATCTTTTTTTATTGCTTCTCCACTTATTAATTTTAGCATTTCGGCTCTGATACCTGCTGCATTTTTCTTTTTTATTTGCTCTTTTATTAATTCATTTGAACTTGTGTATGTCCAAAATGTTTTGAAACCAGCATTTGGTTCTACAACATAATTTAATATAGACCAAGGATTATAAATATTAGAAGTTTCGCCAAATTTATATCCGTTATACCATTTTTTAATTTGCGAATATTTTGTATCTACTTTAAAATCAATTATTATTTGTTTAACTTCTTCTTCGGTAAAACCAAACTTATCGGAAAATTTATTGTCAAGTATTGAATAAACACTAATATTATTTAATCCTGAAAAAATGCTTTCTCTTGATACTCTGAGTATTCCAGTTATAATTCCTTTGTAAAGATTGGAATTATCTTTAAATGCTCCGCTTAGTAAATTTCTCATAAAGGGAACAACTTTATCATAAAATTTCTTATATCCTGCCTGTATTGGAGCATCATATTCGTCAATTAAAATCACAACTTTTTCGTTGTAATATCGTTTTAAATATTTACATAATTGTTTTATACTTCTTTCAAATTCGGTTTTGCTTGCTTTTTCATTTAATATTTTATTAAATTTCAGTCTCTCATGATTTTTCAGTATATTACCCTCCAACAAATAATCGTGATGGGAATATAAATCTACTATTTCAGAAGTTATTAATTCGTAACAATCTTGCCAAATTTCAGCTTTAGTATCTTTAAACGTTAAATATATTACAGGATATTTACAACAATGTTGTTTTATATCTTCTCCTGTTTGCCAAATTTTTAGGTCTTTAAATAAAATTTTATTTTCGGGTTCGTTTTTATCAAAAAAATAGCGAAGCATTGATAAATTTAAGGTCTTGCCAAAACGGCGAGGACGAGGAAACAACAAAACCGCTTTTTGTGCTTTTAATACTTCTTCTATTAATAATGTTTTATCAACAAAATAATTATTATTTTGAATTATATCTTTAAAATCAGAATGTCCAAGATTAAGTTCTTTCATTTTTGTTATTTTTTAATGTTTGCTATTGTAAAAAATGTTAAATTCTTTATTTCCAATAAATAAACTCCTTTAATAAAATTAATATCTACCTTTATTTTGGCAAAAATACACTTTTCGGAGGGGACTCATTATTTGCGTTTTTTATTCGGGTAATTTATTGATATACGGTTTTTTACCTACAAAAACTATTGCCAATTTTATTATGTTTTCGGGTTTTATTTTATTTGCAATTAGTTCTGTATAATATTCATTTCGGTCTATTTGAGACAAGGCATCATCAATTTTCGCATTTATTCTTTTTCTTAATTTTTTGTCGTCTTCGGTTTCTTTTTGTTTTTCAATTTGTTTTATTTCTATTACTACACCGTGTTGCAAGGGGGCATGCCCCCTTGGTATTAACATTATATCGTATCTGCCGTCGCCACTTTCTCCGTTAGATTTTATTATGTAGTCGTCGCCAATAATTGCAAGCAAACCAAGAATATAGGAATGATAAATATATTCATGATTTTTTGCAGTATCGTAGTAGCTAAATGTGTTGCTAATTATTTCTCTAAAACCTTTCTCAAATTTAGTTATATTATTGGTAATTAGATAATTTGTAGTATTTTGTAACAACGATTTTATTACTTTTATATCTACTTCTAACCATTCTATAATTGTTTTTTTAAAGATAATTTTCAATTCATAATTAGGAATAACAAGCTCATATTCACCAAGTTGTATTTCTTTTTTTGTTGTAAGATATCCACTGTAAGTTAGCAAAGTCCAGAATAAACTTTTACGTTTTTTTAAATCGGGAAATACAAAATTCTCTTCTATATCTTTAATAACAGTTTCGCCATTAATTAATTTTAATATTTCTTGTCTAATATTTTCGGCATTTTTCTTTTTAATTTCGTCTTTTATCAATTCATTAGCACTTGTGTTTGTCCAAAAAGGTTTAAATCCGTCGCTTGTTGCGAGAACATAATTTAATATAGACCAAGGATTGTAAATATTGGTAGTTTTGCCAAATTTATATCCATTATACCATTTTTTTATTTGCGAATATTTTGTATCTACCTTAAAATCAATTGTTATTTGTTTAACTTCTGCTTCGGTAAAACCAAATTTATCAGAAAATTTATTGTCAAGAATTGAGTAAACACTAATATTATTTAAACCCGTAAAAATACTTTCTTTTGACACTCTGAGTATTCCCGTAATTATTCCTTTGTAAAGATTCGTGTTGTCTTTTAAAGCTCCACTTAATAAGCTACGCATAAACGAAATTGCTTCTTTATAAAAATTATTGTGGCTTGCTTGTATTGGAGTATCGTATTCATCAATTAAAATTACAACTTTTTCGTTATGATAGCGTTTTAAATATTTACTTAATTGTTTTAGACTTGTTTCAAATTCGGTTTTGCTTGCTTTTTTTATAAGGATATTCTCAAATATTCCTTTCTCATGATTTTTCAGTATATTACCCTCCAACAAATAATCATGATGGGAATATAAATCTACTATTTCAGAAACTATTAATTCGTAACAATCTTGCCAGGTATCTTTTTTTGCATCTTTAAATGTTAAATATATTACAGGATATTTACAACAATGTTGTTTTATATCTTCTTCTGTTTGCCAAATTTTTAGGTCTTTAAATAAAATTTTATTTTCGGGTTCGTTTTTATCAAAAAAATAGCGAAGCATTGATAAATTTAAGGTCTTGCCAAAACGGCGAGGACGAGGAAACAACAAAACCGCTTTTTGTGCTTTTAATACTTCTTCTATTAATAATGTTTTATCAACAAAATAATTATTATTTTGAATTATATCTTTAAAATCTGAATGTCCAAGATTAAGTTCTTTCATTTTTGTTATTTTTAAATGTTTGCTATTGTGAAAACTTACTGCTATAAAACATAAAATTAAACTTGGTGCGTAAATTATGATAAGCTGTAAAATTATCTTCTGTTTATTTTAATAAAACAAAATTTATTTTCATAAAATAATTTCACAAATATAATAAATATTTTTATTTTGCCAAAAATTTCACAATACTTAAATTTTCATTATTAAACATTATTTTTTTTGGAATATATACCTTATATAGTTATTCCGTTTGTTAGTGCATTTGTGGGTTGGATAACAAATTTTTTAGCAATAAAAATGTTGTTTTATCCAACCGACTATATTGGTTTGCGACCCTTTGGTTGGCGAGGAATTATTCCTGCCAATGCTCTAAAAATGACCAATAATGCCGTTGATTTAATGGTAAATAAATTGGTGAAAATAAAGGAGATATTCTCTCGTTTAGACCCTAAAATTATTGCCAAAGATATGGAGCCAAGTCTCACCCTAATTTCTATACAAATTGTGGACGAAGTTATGCTTGCACAAGCTCCATTTTTGTGGAAAAATTTGCATATTTCTAAAAAAGAAATTATTTATAAAAAAATAAGAGACCGTTTTCCCGAAACTATTGAAAATACAATTACAGATATTAAAGAAAACATAGATGAACTAATTGATTTTAAGCAGATTGCAGCAGAGACTTTACTTAATGATAAAAAACTTATTACCAAAATATTTTTAGATGTAGGAAAAAAAGAGTTTAAATTTATTGAGCGTTCTGGATTATTTTTGGGCTTTGCTTTTGGTATTTTGCAACTTGTTGTAATTCTTTATTTTGATAGCTGGTGGGTCTTTGTTGCTGGTGGTGTAATTGTCGGATTATTAACTAATTATATTGCTTTACAACTAATTTTTATACCCGTAAATGAAACTCGTATTCTTGGAATAAAATTTCATGGATTATTTTTGAGAAGACAAAAAGATGTATCAAAAAGATATTCTAAAATTATATCAGAAAAAATACTTACTATTGAACAACTTTTCGACGGTATTTTTAAAATTAGTAACAACGGAAAAATAGAAAAAATTATAGAAAATAATATTAATCAACTGATTGACAAAAGTCTCGGAGGGCTTGGTTCTATTATTGATTTTATTTTTGATAAAAAGAAAATTGGCATAATAAAAAATATTGCAAATTATCGTTTTATTCAGGAAGTGCCAATAGCAATAACCAACACCTACGAATATGCTCATAAACAGCTTGATATTCAAAATACTATAGAAGAAAAAATGGCAAATTTGCCAAGTAAAGATTTCATCTCATTTTTGCGTCCAATTTTCAAACAAGAAGAGTGGAAACTAATTATTGCAGGAGCAATTCTCGGCGGATGCGCAGGAATTATCCAATATTTTATATCTTTTTATTAACTTAAAAACCTTTTGAAAAATGAAAAAAATAATTAGTTTAAGTATTTTAATTGTCCTATTTGTTAGTTTACAGGCACAAATAGATTGTTCAAAACAATCGGCAACTTTCTATATAACAGATGGTTATATAAAATCAGATATATCTACAAGCGAAGTAGTTAAAAGCGGAGAGATTTACAATTTTATGATTCCTTTAAAAGCAGGCAAAGAATATCGTCTGTATTTTATGGCATCTTCTGTCTTTAACAACAGAATAAATATTAAAATAATAGAAAGGTCTTCTAATCAAATAGTTATTGATACTTATTATAAAAAAACACAAGACGACTGGGGAGACGACTATGATCAAAAACTTTTAAAAACAGAATGGAACGAAGAGGATAACAAAATGGAACAACCCCATATTGACCTTGAACCAGTAACTTCTACGAATATAGTAATAATAATAGATGTGTTGGAGGCTGAAAAAGAAATTACATCGGATAAAATAAAAAAACTAAGGGGCTGTTTTTCTATAATTGTGTTAGAGAAAAAATTATAAACTATAACTTTTGAAAAAATGAAAAAATATTTTTTATTATTAGTTGCTGTTTTATTGGTTTTTACAGCAAATTCTCAAACAGAGAAGACAAAAAACTCTTATGATACCATAAATTTTGAAGACATAGGTTGTCTAAAATACAAATACAAAACTATCTCAATAGAAGACGAAAAAAATAAATCTCTTTTTTTTAACGATACAGAGGATAATAATTTTACAAATTTTACCAGTTTGATTATTAAATCCATTGAAAATTATGGACTTATCGTTTTTAGAGATAGTGATTTTCAGCAGCTCATAACATTTAATGAGGTTCTTGAACTAATGGGAGAACGAACAGATACATTATTTACTTATGATGAATTTGGAGAGGAAGAAAAAACAATAGACAAAACAACATATAAACTTCAAGATATTGTTGCCTTTGAAATTAAAGAACTTTGTATTTATGATAAGTCAGGTGGCTTGATACAGAGCCGAGTAGAAGCCGTTTGTCCAATAAGAAAGGTAATTAGGGAAGACAACGAAGCAATTTATCTTAAACAAACTTTTTGGATATATTTTGATGAGTTTTCTTATGTTCTTAAAAAATATAATATTTTTGAAAATGAAACTTTTTTTGACTTTTTCTATAATAAAAAATACGAAGCAAAATTAGACAGAGAATTTTTTGTAAATACTCAAAAATATGAACAAAATTATGACCATATTTTTAAATATCCAGAACAAAAAAATGTTTGTCCTGTTTCGCAACCCAATATTATTTACACAAAAGATATTATGTATGCCGAATATAAATATCGTATATTAGACACTCTTGAAACAGAAAACAGACCGCTGTTTTTTCCAAAATCTAATGATGAAAATAGTCATTTTAAGAGTCTTATAGAAATACTTATGTCTGCTATAAAAGAAAGAGGATTAATGGCTTATGCCCCAAGTATTGGTTTTACAGATGGAATAAATATTTTTGAAAATACTACAACTCTTAATGAGTTACAAGAAAGGTTAGGAAAAGAAATAGAGGAAATGGAAGTTTGGGACGAAGAACATTTTGACATTTATGGAGAACATTTAAAAGTTATAATTCAAAATCCTTGCGATTTAGATGCTGTAAACCAATATGCTATCCAAGAGTTATGGTTGTATAATTATAATAGTGAAGTTATTGATGTAAAAACAGTAGCAATTGCTCCAATCAGATTATTTTATCGAGATGAAGACATAGAACAAGAAGACGTAAGACGTATAATACCTTTTTGGATATATTATCCTGAATTTAAGCATATTGCAAGCGAATATAATGTTTCAAAAACGGATTGCCAAACAAACAAAACTTTTGATAAAATTCTTTTTAATCAAGAGTATAAATCGGATAATTATGTTTATAGAATAAGAGAAGTATATACTTCTGATACTACAATTTTTGATACAATACCATGTATTGTAAATTTAGAGGAAAATAAAATATTTTACGAAAATATTGGAATTGTTTTTTCAGAAAAAGAGGTCGTTGTTAATAAAAAGAAACAAAAAAAAGTAAAATATACTAAAACAGTTTACACCAAAATTGAAAAAAACAACGAAAATAAAGCAATTTTTTTTCCAGAAGAACCATCTTATGGTTACAAAAGTTTGATAGACCATATTATGTATAATTCTAAAAACAATAACCTTACATTATATAATTCTGAAAAATTGGAACAACAAATAAAAATTGAAGAAGCAAAAGAACTACTTGGAGAAGGTAAAGAAATGTTTATTGACTTAGACGATTATGGAAATGAAACTGAAGTAGAATACATTAATCATTATAATTCCAACGAAATAACTTCGTATTTTACCAAAGAAATTTGGCATTACAGGGGTAAAAAAGTTATAAAAAAAGAAATTATAGCAATTTGTCCTGTGCGACAATATTATCGGGATTCAGATGTTGATCAGATAGTTCCATTATACAGAAAAACGTTTTGGATAAGTTATAAAAAATTAGAAGAGAATTTAAAAACTACAAATATCACAAAATTAAAACCCGAAGCAGACCAAACAATACCAAATTATTTTAAAACAGGAAATTACAAATACGAAATAATTGAAAATATAAAATGAAACCCTCATTGAGGGATTTTATAGCTAACGCACTACACAATCTCTCCACACAAGGAGATGTAAAATAAATTTTAGACAGATGAAAAAACTTTTTATAATATTAATTTTTACACTTATTGCAAGTGTTGGTTTTTCGCAAGAGCCAGATAATGAAAAAATTGATGATGCTGTAAATCAAAATACTCATATTATTTTAGATAATATGGATATTTTGGAAGTTTTTGGACCCGTTTTGCCAATTGCACTGTCGCCATTTTTTGGGGTTGCAATAACTTCTCTCGCTTCCATTTTGGCTTCCGAAGGAGTTTTTAATAACGAATTTTTGGCAACTCACCCAATTCTTAGTAATTGGTGGATAATGGGAATATTTTTGATATTAACAGTTCTCACTGCCTTGCCAAAATACACCAAAATAACTGGGCAGTTAGGATTATTTATTGCCAAAATAGAGGACTATGCAGGACTAATTATTTTGGTAATAATACAAATAGCTCCTACTCTTTTTAATTCAGAACCATCTGATACTGTTGCAGTTGTATATAAATCTGGCTTTTTTGAATTTAGCTACGGAACACTTATTGCCGCTGCTTCGGTAGCAAATATGTATGTGATAAAAGTTGTGCGGTTTTTCTTTGATTTTCTAATTTTTCTTTCGCCAATTCCTGCTATAGATTCTGCTTTTGATACAATAAAAAAAACTTTTATTATCTTAGTAGTAGGGCTTTATGTAATAAATCCACTTTTGGCTTTTATTTTAAATGTAATTATTTTTACAGCCTCGGCAATAATGTTTAGTTGGGTAAATAAAAGAGTAGTTTACTTTGAAAATATTTATGTAAACCCTCTTAAAATAAAAATATTTAAAAATCCTCCTGACTTAATAGACAAACACTTACCACGTAAAATTGCCAAAAATCACGAGTTTTTGCAATTTGCTGTAAAAGCATTCCCTTTAAAAAGAATGGGAACTTTTAAAAGAAAAATGAAATGTTGGCTTGTAAGTGATAATAATTCTTTATTTTTGTATAAAAATAGATTTATTCTAAAACCTCGTATCTTAGATTTGAATAAAAGTAAAGATAAATTAAATATTGGTGAAGATATTTTTTGGTTTAGAGTAGAAGAGTCACAAAAATATTACCGACTAAAACTTGATATAAGTAATGAATATAAACTTCATTACGAGGATATTAAAAATATTGGAGATTTTAATGATTTAGGAGATATTGGAGCAAAAGATTTGATAAAAAAAACAAAAACAGCTGTAAAAAATAAAACAATTCAACTTTATAATAAAATGAAACAGCTTGGATAAAATAATAACCAAAATCCTGTTATTGATAAAATATGAAAGAGAGTTTTTAGGGTGGAGGATTTTAGAGTGGAGAATGGAGACTTTAAGGAGGGAGGAAGGGAAATTTACAACATTTTGAGTAATCTATTCAGACCAAAGTAATCTCCACCTCCAACCTAAAAACCTAAATAAAAAATGCGTTACTACCAAATGCCGTGATGGAATAAAATACTACAAAGTCTATATCAACAAGGGGGCATGCCCCCTTGTCGTTTACGTTGGGAGTAAAATGGTGAAGAACAGAAATGCATATAATTATTATATCTGGGATTATCAATCTAATAATAAAATTACAAATAATACTCCATCACAATATTTGACTGTAAACCAATAAAAAACATGAAACAATTAAACAAATACGATATTTGGCTTGCTTCAAAATCGCCACGACGGCAGCAATTACTGCAAGAGCTGGGGCTTGATTTTAAAGTTGTAACAAAAGATGGTTTGGAAGAAAATTATCCAGATAATTTGAAAAAAGAAGAAATACCTGTATTTTTGGCAAAACAAAAAGCAAGTGCTTATAAAGAAGAACTAACAAAAAATAGTTTGCTAATAACAGCAGACACAATTGTTTGGAGCGAAAATAAAGTGCTTGGCAAACCAAAAGATTATAAAGATGCAACAAATATAATTAGCTCATTATCAGGGAAAAAACATGTTGTTATAACAGGAGTTTGTCTAACATCTTTGGAAAAACAAATATCATTCTTTTCTACAACCGAAGTTTATTTTAAAGACCTAACAGCAGAAGAAATAGATTACTACATAACAAACTACAAACCTTACGACAAAGCTGGTGCTTACGGAATTCAAGAATGGATTGGCTACATAGGAATAGAAAAAATTTCAGGCTCATATTTTAACGTCGTAGGACTACCAATACAAAAATTATATTCAGAACTTATTAGTTTTTGAGTTGTTGTGTTTTTGAGTTGTCGTGTTGTTGAGTTATCGTGTTGTGAGTTCGCAAAGCGACAAAAAATACAACAACTCAAAAATACGAAAACTCAAAAACTAACAACACGATAACTCAAACACAACAACTCAAAAACACGAAAACTCAAAAACTAACAACACGATAACTCAAACACAACAACTCAAAAACACGAAAACTCAAAAACTAACAACACGATAACTCAAAAACTAACAACACGACAACTCAAAAACTAACAACACAATAACCCGACAACTCAATAACTAACAACACAAAAACTCAAAACCAATATGTATTTACTTTTTGACACAGAAACAACTGGCTTGCCTAAAAAATGGAAAGCTCCCATAACCGACGTAGATAACTGGCCTCGCCTTGTTCAAATAGCATGGCTAACCTATAAAGATAATGGTGAACCCATTGAGCAGAAAGACTATATTGTTTATCCAGAAGGGTTTACAATTCCAGCAGAAGCATCTAATGTCCACAGAATTACAACAGAAAGAGCTAAAAAAGAAGGAATTGAACTCAAAAAAGTATTAGAAGAGTTTGCTAAATTAGTAAACGAAGCAGATTATATTGTGGCTCATAACATTAATTTTGATGAGAAAATTATTGGAGCAGAATTTATTAGAAATAATATTTCTACCCAACTTTTTTCTACGCCACGACTTTGCACAATGAAAAATTCTACAAATTATTGTAAAATTTCTGGACAGTATGGTTATAAATGGCCTAAATTATCTGAATTACACATAAAATTATTCGGAAAAGATTTTGAAGATGCCCACGATGCTGCCGCAGATATTGGAGCTACAGGAAAATGCTTCTGGGAAATGAAAAGACTAAATTTGATATAAATAAGTTTTTCAAGTTGCAGATTTCAGGTTACAAGTTTCGCAAAGCCTTGTAGAACGAAATATGTAACCTGTAATATGAAACAACCTGTAACTTGAAACCTGAAACCTGTAAAACAATGAATAAAGAACAAAAAATAAATTTGATATATGATATTTTCAGTCCTTCTGCACCAATAGATA
Organism: Bacteroidales bacterium; assembly: GCA_029932195.1. Lineage (GTDB taxonomy): Bacteria > Bacteroidota > Bacteroidia > Bacteroidales > JAOZQN01 > JAOZQN01. The sequence goes on from JAOZQN010000019.1 coordinate 17,828, forward strand.
ATTTTGAGTTTTTTGTAGGACGACTCAAACAATTAAGAAGTGTTAGAGATATTCTGGAAGAGCGTGGACAACATGGAGTTATGTTTGGAGGAAGAGGTGTAGGAAAAACTTCAATTGCAAATGTGCTTCCTGCTTTGTTTGATAATTTGCTTATTCCAAAAGTAACTTGCAATAGATCAGATGATTTCCGAAGTATTTGGGATAAAGTTATTCGTAAAATTCATCTTGTTTCTTCTTCAAAAAAAGTAGGATTTACTGCCGAGCAAGAGGAACGTGTGAGAAGACTACGTTTACCAAACAAAGAAAAAATTGACGCAAATGATATTCTGAATACTTTTGATAAAGTTCCAAACTATTCATTAGTTGTTATTGATGAGTTTGATAGCATTGAAAACGAAGGAACTAAGCAAATGATGGCTGATACGATAAAAACTTTTTCGGATAACAGCCCTTATGTAACTATCTTAATAATAGGCATTTCTGAAAGCGTAAACGAATTGATAGGAAATCATCCATCTTTGGAAAGATGCGTAAAACAAATTCATGTGCCACTAATGAGCATAACAGAATCTTCTGAACTTATTGAAAGAAGTATGGAAATTTTAAAAATGAAAATTGATACAGAAATTAAAGATAAAATTATAGAATATTCATCTGGTTTTCCGCATTATATCCATTTATTGTGTAAATATGCCGCTGTATATGCAACAGAAAATGATTCAGAAATAGTTGAAAATAAACATTTTGATTATGCTGTTTTGGAGAGTATAAAAAACTCTTCGCATAGTTTGAGAGCAGCATACAAAAAAGCTGTAGCTTCGGCAAAAGAGAAAAATAAATTTGAAAATGTTATTTTCGCAAGCATTCTTGCTGATGAGCAAACCGACAACAATTTTACTCCAGAAGATGTCTTGAAAAATTACAATAAAATTACTAATGAAAAACTAAAAAAAGAATCGCTTTATTATAATCTTGGAATGCTTTGCAAACAAGAAAGGGGTTTTATCCTAAAGAAAGCAGGCAGTGCCAGAAATAGAAAATATGAATTTAACAACCCACTAATGAAAGCTTTTGTAAAACTGAAATTACACAAATAATTTGTGGTTTTCTATAATCCACAGAAGTTTCTTTTTTCAAAATTCACTTCCAACTATGAAGTTTGGTGTAAAAGTGGCTCACATTGAAAAATAGAGTAGAATAATTTAAAATATTTAGCTTTCTTTTATTTCTTAAAGCTATTATCCTTACTGTTTGTAAGTAAATTTATAATTAAAAAAACAAAATCGTTCTATTTGGAATTGTCAAAAAAACGAATAACTTTGCAACTAGCATGGCTCTCAATGATTCGGGTGTTAGGAGTAACAAAAAAATTATAAATATGAAAAAAACAAAAAAAGAAACCATTGATGAATTTAAAAAAGAAATTTCAGATATTGAAAATCTTTACAAATCAAAATGTATAAATTGGACAGGAAAAACAAAAGATACGAATGAATTATATTCTGAAATTATTTCAAATGAATTATTACGAAATCTAAAAGAGTTTGACAAAATATCAACAATCACAAGAACAAACACTTATTGTAGAAAAAATCACTGCAATATTGAAATTGATATTTGCAACAGCAACCGAGATGAAGAAAATTTTGCAAAACGAATTACTGGACTAAAACTAGAAGGTTTAGGGAGAATTAAAGACTATCAAATACCACTAAAAGACACACGAACAGATAAAGGATTAGGGAAAATTGATTTAATATCATTCAATGAAGAGACAAAAACATTATATTTGATTGAACTCAAATATAAAAATAATAAGGAAACGTTATTAAGAGCAACTCTTGAAAGTTATACTTATTTCAAAATAGTTGATAAAATAAAATTGGTAAACGATTGTTTTAACAGCGAAGAATTCATTTTGAACAAAGTATATAATTCAATTAATCCTAATGAAATAAACATTAAATCAGCAGTATTAGTCGTTCCGAAATGCAATGCCTACGATGAATTAGAAAGTATTAAATTAGAAGAACGACCTAAATTAAAAGCATTAGCACTTGCTCTTGATTTTAAATATTTTACCGTAGAATTCTTAACTAATGAAACTTTTCTTTAAAATTCATAGAGGGACAAAAGAGATAGGAGGTTCTTGTGTTGAAATGTGGACAGAAAACACAAAAATCTTGCTTGATTTTGGTATGCCATTAGTTGAAAAAGATGGAAAAGAATTTAACTTTTCTAAATACAAATCTTTAAAATCAAGAGAATTAGTTAAAGAAGGTGTTTTGCCAAATATTAAGACTTTATGATAATTCGAGTAATTTAATAGACGGTGTGATTATTTCTCATCCGCATCAAGACCATTACGGATAGACACTAATTAAATCTAATTGCTTTTATTGGTTCTATTTTTGTAATGATAAATGAAGGAATAATAAGTATTAAAGAAGTGATTATCAGTGTTCCTACATTTAATAATAAAATATCCAAAGGCTGAATATTTATTGGAACAGTATCTACGTAATAAGAAGCGGCATTTAGAGGAATTATCTCAAAATAGTATTGTAATAAACTAATAGACAACCCAATAGCATTACCCCACAAAATTCCTTTTCCCATAATAAAAATAGCATTATAAAGAAATATTTTTTGTATTCCAGAGTTTGAACTGCCAAGTGCCTTTAAAACACCAATCATATTGGTTCGTTCCAAAATAATAATTAGCAATCCTGATACCATATTGATTGTTGCTACAAAAAGCATTATTGTTAGAATAACCCAAACATTCATATCTGTAAGTGCAAGCCAATCAAATATTTGAGGATTAGTATCCTTTATATTATCCACACGTAATTTATTTCCGTTTTCGTCAAATTTTAGGGCTACTCTATTTCTAACTTCACTTGTTAATTCTTCTAATTTATTATAATCATCAATTAAAATTTCAAAACCTGTTACAAGTTCCTCTTCCGACTCTGTCCAGTCATTAAGTTTTTGAATATCTGCAATATCTGCCAAAACATAGAGTTTGTCGAACTCCTCCAAGCCTGTATCGTAGATGCCTACAATTTTATATTTTCGGAATCGTGGTGGGTTTTGAATAAAATACATAACCAAGTCATCTTCTACATTCAATTTCAATAGGTTAGAAATATATCTTGAAATAATTACTTCCGTAGTTTTTTTGTCATCTTTAACAGTAAAATGCCTTCCTTCTACAATGTTTTTTTCAAAAAACGACCAGTCAAAATCACTACCAACTCCTTTTAAAACAACACCTTGTATTTGTGATTCTGTTTTTATAATTCCTGCTTTAATTGCAAAAGGCTGAATATGTTTTATTCCTTCAATATCAGTAATGTTTTTATAAAAGTCCTGATTTTTTTTAATTGGCACGGTCTCGTAGGAGCTATTTGTGTCGTGGTTCATAATTACAATGTGTGAACCAAAACCAATAACTTTTTCTCTAATTTCCTTTTTAAATCCAGTAATTATCGCCACCGAAAGTATCATTACCGAGAGACTTAGGGCAATTGCAATAATCGCAATAGAAATAATGGAATTAGAAATATTATTCTTATTCTCCTTACTATTAGTTATTTTGCGAGCTATAAAAAGTGCTGTATTCATTTTTGCAGAATTGTTTTATTGCTTTAAGTAAATAGTTAAAAGTTTTAAAGTCAGACTTCTTAAATTTTCAACAATATCGTAAGTAATTTAAGAGTTTAAGTTTAAAAAGCGTAGAGTCAATACAGCTAAACCGCTGAAACTCAAAACTTTAATTTAGCTACTATCTTCTCTATAAGCAACTAATTGTGAGCTTTTTAACTTTACGAGTTTTAAACTTTATTGCTTTATAAATTGAACTCATTTAATAATTAAAAAACACAAAGATATAGTTTTTTTTGTTTTTTATGAAAAATGCAAAAAAATGTTTACTTTTGTTGTTTATTAAAATTTAAACATGTTTTAAAATTATTTTGAAATACGATAAGTTGTTATGAGATTAAAGATGATAACAAAATCGTAAATCGTAAATTTAAAATCGTAAATAAAGACTACAATGGCATACGAAAAAGATAAAAAAAGTTATAAAAAAACCGACAAAAAACCTTATAAAAAAACCGACAAAAAAAGTTATAAAAAACCTTATAATAAATCAGATAAAAAAGAGGGTAAAAGAGAAGAGGAAGAAGAACCAAAAGATCCTCGCTTAAATAAATATATTGCAAACTCTGGTTTATGTTCTCGTCGCAAGGCAGATGAATATATCCAAGATGGCGAAATTACTATAAATGGTAAAGTTGTAACGGAACTTGGAATAAAAGTTAAACCAGGTGATAAGGTAAAACACAATGGGAAATTATTAAAAGGCGAAAAAAATGTTTATATTGTAATGAACAAGCCTCGCAACACTATTACAACCCTTAAAGATACTGAAGATAGACGCACAATTGTTCAACTTTTGCACGGAAAAGTAGAAGAACGAATATATCCTGTTGGGCGTTTGGATAGAAATACTACGGGTGTGATTTTGCTCACAAACGACGGTGAATTAACCACAAAATTAACTCACCCAAGCAACGAAATTTCAAAAGTTTATTTTGTTACATTAGACAAACCTCTAAGTAAGACCGATTTAGTGGAAATAGGAAACGGTGTAGAATTAGATGACGGTTTTATTCAAGTGGATAAAATTAGTTATACAAACAACGACGACAAACGAGAAATTGGTGTTGAAATCCATTCTGGAAGAAACAGAATTATCCGTAGAGTTTTTGAAAAAGTGGGATATGAAGTTATTCGCTTAGACCGCACATATTTTGCAGGACTTACAAAAAAAACACTCCGAAGGGGTTATTGGAGACATCTTGAAACCAAAGAAGTAGCTTTTTTGAAAATGTTAAAAAGTAAAAAAAGCAAGAAGAAATAAAATTAATTAGAATTTTTTAGGTTTATAGAGTATGAAGTTAAATAAACTTCATACTTTTTTTTATTAAAAATTCACGGGAACTCCTAAAAACTCAAATATCTGCGTTATTAAAAATATTTAAAATCATCATTTACAAGAGTAAACTCAAATCTTAAATATTTTGAAAGCCTTGATATTTGAGTTTTTAGAAGCCCCCTCAAAATTATCCTATGAAAATATTTATAACATTTTTTCTAATAATTGTCAGCTATTTTTCTTATAGTCAGGAGGTTAAAATATATGGCACAGCAAAATCTTATGCTGGCGATGAACTTATTTTTCACAAATATGAAGACCGCCTGTCGTTTAAAACAGAAGAGTTTGCTAAGGCAACAGTAGATAGTTCCGGATATTTTGAATTTTCGGTAAAAACAGATGAGACAATTCAGGCTTATGTTTTTTTATATGTTTACAAAGGCTATATATATTTAGAGCCTAACAAAAATTACGAAATTCAACTGCCTACAAAAAAAGAAAAAACCAAGGAAGAGTTACTTAATCCATATTTTCGTGAAAAAAGTTTTACTCTACGTATTTTAAACTCGGAGAAAGAAAATCTAAATACAGCAATCAAAATATTTGACCATTTTTATAATCTTGCTACAATCAAAATACTTGACAATAAATATAAAAATGAATATAAAAATCTGGCAGATAGTAGTATAACTTACTTAGATACAATATTTCCTTCTTTGGAAAATGACTATTTTACGAATCACAAAAAATATAGATATGCTAATTTGAGACATACTACTTATTTTAGAAAAAGTGATTTGTTTGTAGAGAAGTATTTTATGCAACAGCCTGTATTATACGAAAATACAGCTTATATGTCGCTTTTTTCAGAAGTTTTTAAAGATGTTTTTATATATGAAACCAATATTTTAAATTTAGCACTAATTTATGATGCTATTCGCAAAAAAGATTTTAACTTACTAAAATCCACAATGATGCGAAGCGAATATTTTAAAGATGAAGCTTTTGCTGAGTTGGTTATTTTAAAAGGGCTATACGAACTCTTTTACAAAAATTCAAGTTCGGAATATGCCGTTATAAAAATGTTTAATGATATGAAAACAACTGCCTCAAATGAGCAAAATAGATTGATAGCCAATAATTTATTAGAGAAAATTACAAAATTGAGGATAAGTAATCCTGCACCAAAATTTGAACTACCAAACAAAAAGAATAAATTGGTTAAATTAGAAAAAAATAGAGGAAAATTTGTTTATCTAAATTTTTACCATATAGATAGTTATGCCTGCCAACAAGAAATTATTTTATTGCATAAAATATACGAAGAAAATCCAAAAAGATTAGAAATTGTAACAATATTTGTATCAGAAGATGTTTCGGAGATGAAAGAATTTTTAAAGCAGAACAAGCAATATAAATGGACTTTTCTTCATTGCAAAATAGACAACGAAGTATTAAAAAATTATGATATTACTGCCTATCCCACCTATTTCTTAATAAATCCAGAGGGCAAATTAATTCTTGATAGCGGATTATCGCCAGATGAAAATTTTGGGAAACTTTTTAATTCAGAACAAAAGAAATGGGATAAAAAATCTGATAAAAACAACACTATTCTTGGTGGAGGTGAGTAAATTTACATTAATAAGAACTCAAAAATCAAGACTTTCAAAATTCTTAAAGTTTGAGTTTACTTCTGTAAATGAGCATTTTACTAATTTTGTATAATGAAAATGTGCTAGTTTTGTTTTTAGTAGAAGCATCAAAGAACACTAAAAACAAAATGACATAGAGCACAATATTAGAGTAATTATTATTTTGCAAATATACAAATCAATTGAGTGTGTAGCATATGGGGGGGGAGTGTTGCAAGTTACATGTTGCAGGTTTCGCAATGCGACAATAAATTATAATTTATTAAATTTTATTTTCATGTTTGTTGCAAAAAAACAACTGTTATTCTTTCGCTTTGCGAAACTTGCAACCTGTAACACTCCCCCCCGAGATGTTACACACTCAAATCAATTATCTTTTAATCTTTAATTCTTTATTTTTGGAACATTTGTCATATAAGGTTTTATGCCGTCCAAACTTTCCCAAAATAAATCTGCCTGTGTTTGAAACGTCTCTTTTGATACCGTAGAATCCTGAACAGCAAGCATATATTCTTTATTAATTTTTCCTTCTTCAATAATTTGTTTTCCTGCTTTTTTGCAAACATCGGCAATCATGTTTTTGCGTTCAGCATAAACAGGTTGCACGATAATTTCGGCGGCTGTCAAATAAAATTCACCCATTAAATGTGAGTTCTGATTGTGAGAATTCCAACAATGATACATTCCTGTTAATCCATCAAAATTATGTTTTACTTCTGGAAAACCTGCTGCACTAAAAACGAGAAAACCTTGCTCACCTTTTTCTGGAAAACGGTCGGGGTGAACGGTGTCGCCTTGTTCATTCATAAGCATATATGGTTTCATAAGTGGCAATAATCTATCCATAAACGTTTTCATTATTCCTGTTACATTAAAAATATATAAAGGCGAAGCAAAAATAACAAGGTCGGCTTCTCTATATTTTTTGCGAAGCATAGTCATATCGTCTTTAAAAATGCAAGCCCCCGGAGTTTTTGTCCAACAAGTATAACAACCTGTGCAATCTTTTATATTATAATTTTTTAATTTAAAATATTCTACATTTGCTCCAGCTTCTTTTGCTCCTTCAATAAAATTATTTACCATAAAAGTAGTTTTACTAAATTTTTCTGTTCTATAACCGCCATCAAAAACTACAATATTTTTTATTTTTTTTGGAGCAAAAGTTTTGTATTCAAATTTTATTTTCTTTGGCTTTGCTTTTTTCGTTTTTTTTGATGCGTTTGGTGGGGCAAATAAACTCGCAAATTTGAGCATAATTGCAGCATCGCCTTCAACTATATATTCTTTATTTATAAATGCTTTGTCGCCCGAAACTTCATTATTTGAAATTTTTAACCACAAATCGGAATCACTTTTTATGGTTGTTTTAGGGTTTGAGTGTTCGCCTTCAACAAAAGTACATTTTTGATCTGCAAAAATAAAATGTGCAATAGTTGGCTCTTTACCAGTTAAATAAAATTGAACAACTGTATTTATATCTTTCGCATTTTCTTTGTTTAGTCCAAAAGGCATTGATGCAAATAAATCTTTTATAGATTTAAATATTATTTGCTCACTACCAACTTTTTGCATTAAATAATTGGGCATTTTTGCCGTTACAGGAATACCAACCGCAAGCTGTATAATTATTGGCAAAAGTGTTGCAATTATTGAATTTATAGCTTCGTCTGGGTGATATGTAATTACGGTAAGCACCATTCCGAGAGCAAATAAAACTGCCCAAAAATAATTTAAAATTAGATTTATATTTAAAAATTGTTCGCCTTTTGTAACTGCTTCCGGATAGTCTTTTTTGGAGTATTCAAAAGTAAAAGGGTCTAATTTGAACAATGGTGGAAAAAATGCAACTATAAATAAGCCAAGATATAATCCTACAATTACATTTTCTATATAGAGTTGCCCGATAGAGCTTGGGAAAATTATAACAGCTAATGCCCCAAGAATTGCTACTCCAGATAAACCATATAGAAAATAGTTTTTTACTTTAAAAATAAAGGATAAGATTAGATTTACGGAAATAAGTCCGACAATTATCAGCACAAAAGGCATAGTATTTCGCATTCTAAACCCTGAACCTTCGGCAAGAACATTAAGGGCAATTACTGCCACAAATGGGAACAATTTAATTATTTTTTTCATCTTTAATTTATATTAATTATTTATATTAAACTATTTAAGGTCTACGACCTATTTAATGTTGTTTACGCAAGATATATAATAAACGGTATTTCAAAAAGTAAGCTCTATACTGGGCTTATAAAAATTAATAAATTACAACAATATTATCAGTTCTAATTTTATT
>JAOZQN010000877.1 GCA_029932195.1 Bacteroidales bacterium
ATATAAAGCTAAAAGAATGAGTAATTACCTGTCCAACCTTACGTGGGTAGCCATAACTTTTAACTCGCCAACTTGATAACTTTTAACTCCTAAGTGTTCAGCAATCTACTTATCTACCACTATTCATTGAGATTAAAAATTCTTTATTGTCTTTTGTTCGTTTCAGTCTATCTTTAAGGAAGTTGATAGATTCTAAAGCAGTCATATCGCTCAGTAAATTTTGTCGTAGTATCCAAATTCGGTTGATTGTCTCTTCATCTAATAATAAATCTTCTCGTCTTGTTCCAGATAAATTAACATCAATTGCTGGGTAAATTCTACGGTTAGATAATTTTCTATCCAATTGAAGTTCCATATTTCCTGTTCCTTTAAATTCCTCAAAAATAACTTCGTCCATTCGTGAACCAGTATCAATAAGTGCAGTAGCAAGAATTGTTAGTGAGCCGCCGTTTTCCACATTACGAGCCGCTCCAAAGAATTTTTTGGGCTTATGCAAAGCACTCGCTTCCACACCACCAGAAAGCACCTTTCCAGAAGATGGAGCAACTGTGTTATAAGCTCTTGCAAGCCTTGTGAGAGAGTCTAAAAGAATAACAACATCGTGTCCACTTTCTACCAGTCTTTTTGCTTTTGCAATCACCATATCGGCAACTTTTACATGCCTATCTGCTTTTTCATCGAAAGTAGAAGCTATAACTTCGGCGTTCACGTTTCGTTCCATGTCTGTAACCTCTTCTGGTCGCTCATCTATCAGTAAAACAATTAGATAAGCATCAGGATTGTTGTCTGCAATTGCATTGGCAAGTTCTTTTAACAGAACTGTTTTACCTGTTTTTGGCTGTGCCACAATAAGTCCACGTTGTCCTTTTCCTATAGGCGAAAACAAATCTATCATTCTCATGGACAACGTATTGTGTCCATTTCCTGTAATATTAAATTTATCATCTGGAAAAAGTGGTCTTAAAAACTCAAACGGTACTCTATCTCTGATAAAATCAGGAGTTCTACCATTTATTTCTTCAACTTTTACAAGAGGAAAATATTTTTCACTTTCTTTCGGTGGACGTATTGCTCCAAAAATAGTATCACCTGTCTTTAATCCAAATAATTTTATTTGCGACTGTGATACATAAATATCATCTGGCGAATTAAAATAATTATAATCTGTTGAACGCAAAAAGCCATATCCATCTGGCATAATTTCCAAAACTCCTGAATTTGTTATTGTTCCAAGGCTATCAAAAAGTCTTTCGTTTTTATTTCTGTCTCGGTCTCGTCTATTTTGGTTGTTGTCTTTTTTTCTTTCAAGTCTTCTTGGAGCTGGTTTTTCACTATTCTTCATTTTATCTTGTTTTATTTGGGGTTTTAATTTTGGAGTTGTTTCTAATATTGGAGTTGTTTCTAGTTTTATATCAGATTTTTTGGATTCTGTGTCAGGTTCTTTTGACTTTATAATTGCTTCTTCGTCTAATATTTTATATATTAGGTCTTCTTTTTTTAATCTTGCTATTCTTGGGATTTTTAACTCTTTGGCAATAATTCGTAAATCATCTAATAATTTACTTTTGAGTTCGGAAATTTCGTGCATGAATTTTTTTGTGGGTTGGTAAGTTAACTAATAATGATTAATTAACAATGAATAATGGTTTACTCCTAATGAGTAAAAAGTTAGTTTCGCTTTTGTATAAACTTAAAGGAGTTTTTATCTTATCTTTTGACTCTTATTTTACTGAAGTTTCGGAGTTTATAATTAATTGATTATTACGTATATAATGTT
>JAOZQN010000325.1:66-7424 GCA_029932195.1 Bacteroidales bacterium
TAAATTATGGTTAAGACAATTAAAAAATCAAGCTAATCCTAAAATCAAGTAAATAAAGGTTTAGACAATTTACACCCCCCTTTTTGTCCCCCCCTGCAAAAACTCCAACCCATAAAACACCCCCACTATATTTTATTCTACCCCCTTTATGTACCCTTAGAAAAACAGCAACTGTCATTTTTTATTTATTATTTTGTGATAATATTTTAAAACATAATTAATCATTCATAAAATACTGACATGACAAAATTTAAACACTTCTTTTTTATTATTTTTCTGTTCATAGCAATGAACAGTAGTTTTGCACAACTCTCAGGAACTTACACAATAGACCCCGGACAAGCCGCAAGTGCAACAAATTATCAAGATTTTCAATCTCTGGTGCAAGACCTACATGGCAATGCAAGACCAGATGGGGGGACTACACAAGGACCAGGTCTTTCTGCAAATACAACAGTAAATGTTGCTACTGGAACATATACAGAGCAATTGTCTTTTGAAGCAGGATCAATTCCTTATGTAAGCAATAATAAATGGTTGAAAATACAATCAGCAACAGGAGATGCAGACGATGTAATTCTTCAATTCGACCCAGAAACAACTGGACAAAACGGCGTTGTTAGATTATATAAAAATAAAAGAATGCGGTTTTATGACATGACATTTAAAAATACAAGCGACCCTGACGATGATATGGGTATAATTTTTAACACACAACAAGTTAATAATATACAATTTTTAAGATGTAAATTCTTTGGTGTTGCCGAAACAGACTACCACGAAAGTGGAATTCATTCAAATATTTGGCATGGTACAAATAGTTTAAATTCTTTTGGCAAGAGTCAACGTAACACTTTTACTGATTGTTATTTCAAAGATGGTGGTATTGCAATTAATCAAATAGGTCATTCTACCAAAAGAGAAGTAGGTAATAATGTTATAAATTGTGTTTTTGAAGATTATTTTTGCATTGCAATTAATTTTCAGCATCAAATTAAAAATAAAATTAGTGGTTGCACAATGACTGCTTCTGCAAATTCTACTTCTTCTACCGAATATGGAATCTGGCACAGACGTGGAGCCGAATTTGAAATTTCTAATAATACCATTTATGCGGGAAACAACCCAAATAAAATAGACAGAACAGGCTGTATATATATAACCGGTGAAGGAGGCAACTCTTCTGACGGTGTAATTTACAATAACTTTTTTGCAGTTACTTATGCCGATGCTGATGGAGGTGCAATACTTTTATATAATAATAATAACAATGATTTTTATTTTAATACATGCTACAATGCTTCAAGTTCGCAAGGACACCCTTTCAGAGTTTTTTCTACAAGTTCAAACGATAATATAATTAAAAATAATATTTTTAGAAACGATGCAACAGGAACGCAAAGCTACGCTATGAATTTTGACAATAGCGGTTTTTGTGCATCTGGAAACGATTGCAATAACAATGTTTTATATACAGAAGGCTCAAATATTGGTTTTTATAATGGCTCAACAGACGCTACTCTTGCAAATTGGCAGGCTAATTTTTCTAATGATGCTAATTCCCGCAATTACAAATCGTGTTTTGTAAGTACAACTTTTGGAAGTTACGATTTGCATCTTAACAATAATATTGGACGTTACAATGCTAAATTTGGTGTTCCAATATCAATCGCACTACCATCTGTTAATATTACTACCGACAACGACGGAAATTCTCGTGATGCAACAACACCTTTTGTGGGTGCACACGAACCACCTTGCTCAGCCGGACTAACTGGAACATACACAATAAATCCAACGCCAGATTGCGATGAACTTATAAATTTTACAGCAGCAGTAGATGCACTAATAGGTTGCGGAATTACCGCCGATGTTACTTTTAATGCAAAACCAGCTACTTATTACGAACAAATTTCAATACCAGCTTTTTCAGGTCAAAATGGAACTCGCAGAGTTACTTTCCAGTCCGAAACCGGAAATTTTTTAGATGTGCAGTTACAATACCAACCTACTTCTGCCAACAATTATGTTGTTCAGTTTGACAACACCGAAAATATTACTTTCAAAGACCTAAATGTAAAAATAACAGGCTCACCAAGCTACGGACATGTTTTTGAGTTTATAAATGATAATACTGGAATTATTTTAGAAGAAAATCTTATTGAAGGACGTAATATAACTTCAATATCAGATGATTACGATATTATCTCTGTAAATCATACAGCATTAAACGGTAATTTGTTCAATTCTATAATTAGAAATAATTCAATAAAATATGGAAGTAATTCAATTGTAGTAGAAAGCGATAATACTGCACATGGTTCAATGGAAATTTCAAATAATTCTATTACTGATTTTTATACAACTGCAATTGATTTGAGATTTGTAGATGATATAATTATTAACGATAACTATTTGAATGATAAAGGTTCTTATACAACAGGAGTAAAATTAATATATTTGCGTACTTGCGAAGATATTAAAACAATATCTAAAAATACAATTTTTGGTAAACGTAACGGAGCTACTTATTCATTAGATGCTATAAGAATTATAGAAAACTGCACAGGAAGCACTGCACAAACTTATTATGGAGTTATTGCAAATAATTTTATTACTTCACAAAATATTACAAATGTAGGAAACGCAATACAAATTGATAAAAGTCAAAATTTAAGTGTTTTGCATAACAGTATTTATACCAATGCAAACGGAGACGGAATAGTTGTTGAAAAAAATACTACTGGCTCAAATATTAATGTATTAAATAATTGTGTGCAAGTTCACAACGGACTTGCTACTAAATTTAATGATAACATAACTGGTTGTGTTAATTCTTTTGATTACAACAATTTTCATAAAACAGGAGCAGGAGATTTTGGAGATAACAACGGTACAGCCTGTGCTACTTTTGCTGCATGGCAAACAAATACTGGTTTCGATGGAAATTCAATTACTCAAAATCCAAATTATTCAGACCCTACAACTGCCGATTTACACCAAAACGAAGCCTTATTAAGAGTTGGAAATGATGAAAATACTTATTTTGCAACTTACGATGATATAGACGGAGACCCACGACCAGTTACAGCTCCCGAAACTTTTATCGGAGCAGATGAAGGTTGCAGACCACTCGCCGCAGGAACATATACCATAGGGGGAGTCAATCCAGACTTCTTAGATTTTAACGACGCTGTAAACACTCTAATAAACTGTGGAATAGACGGACTTGGACATGTCATTTTTGATGTAAGAAGCAATACATATTTTGAACAATTCAGTTTACCTATAATAGCCGGAACAAGTCCAACCGCAAATATTACATTCCAATCCGAAACAGGAACAAATACAGACGTTATTTTACAACACGACTATTCAAATCAAACTTATATTATTGAACTTGACGGAACAGAATATATAAATTTTAAAAATATCTCAATTTTTGCCAATACTTTTACAGTAGGAAAAACAATATATATAAAAGGTGGATGTCAAAATATAATTTTTGATGGAAATATCATTACGGCAGCAGCAAGTACAAATTCAAATAATATTCCAATTTATACAAACCAAACCAACGACGACAATTTAACATTCTCAAACAATACAATACAAAGAGGATATTATTCTGCACATATAGTTGGAAATAGTGCAAATAGGCTAACTGGAATCGTTTTTAATAATAATACAATTGAAAATTATCACAGATACGGATTGTATTTTGACTATGCAGATGCTGTTATTGCAAATAAAAATACGATTACAAGTTCAGGTTCAAATACTTTAAATACAGGAATATATGTTAATCATTGTAATGGACAAGTGGATGTAGCAAAAAATAAAATTACTGTCAGAGGACTTACTTCTTCAAATTACGGTATTTATTTTATTAACTCATCTGCAACTTCTGGAAACGAAGCACTAATTACAAACAATTTTATTACACAAAGTTCTGGCTCCGGAGAGGCAATAGGGATTTTTTACATTAATAGTCAATATGCAAAAATACATCATAATTCAGTAAATATTATTGCAGGAAATGCAACTTCACGTGCTTTATATTTGTCATCAGAAAGCAATATTAGTGTTAAAAATAATATTTTTTCTAATATTGGCAGTGGATATGCAATATATAAATCAGCGGCAGTAAATAATCTTACAATAGATAACAACGATTTATACACAACAGGAACAAATATAGGATACTGGATAGGAACAAATTGCACTGACCTTGCAACTTGGCAAACAACTTCAAGTTTAGATGCTAATTCAATTTCAATAGACCCACAATTTACTGATGGAGCGAACAACGATTTACATGTTGCTAATCAAGGTTTAAATGTAGGTGCAAATTTAATTGCAATAGTCCCAAATGATATTGATGATGAAGCTCGTGTTACTACAACAATAGGAGCAGACGAAATTGTGCCAATAGATATGATTTTTGTTACCGCAGAAGTTACTCAAACAAATTTTGCCAATGTATCAAGTGGCTCAAATGATGTAGAAATTATTGGAATTAGAGTTGAAACTTACGGAACAGAAAATCCTTTTGATGTTACACAATTTACACTAAACACAGCCGGAACTACTGTTGATGCCGACATTACTAATGCTAAAATTTATTTTACCGGTTCTTTAAATAGTTTTGCAACAGGAACACTGCTCGCAACACAAGTATCACCTACTGGAACATATACAATCGCTCCAAATCAAGAATTAGCTTCTGGAAATAATTATTTCTGGCTTACCTATGATATTGATGCCACAGCTCCAAGTTGTAACCGTCTTGATGCACAATGCACAAAAGTTACTATGAACGGAGACATAGGAGACAAAACACCAAGCCCCACAACAGTGGACGGAGACAGAAAAATTGCTTCATTTACTACAGTAACAATTTTTGAAGATGATTTTGAAACTGATAAAGGTTGGACTTTTAATTCAAGTACCGAATGGGAACGCGGAACACCAACAGGTTTAGACGGTGGTGATGGACAAGGTGGACCTGATCCGGTAGGAGCTTTTGCTGGCTCAAATGCCTTAGGATTAGATATAACAGGACTTGGAACTTTCGCTGGTGATTATGAAGATAACTTAACAGATAAAGAAGAATGGGCAAGAACTCCAGCTATTGATTGCTCTTCCTATATAAATGTTCAAATTGAATTCCAACGATGGCTCGGAATTGAAACAGATCAATTTGATAATGCTTATATTGAAGTAAGTGATGACGGTTCGGCATGGACAACTGTTTGGGAAAATGATAATACAGACATTCAAGAAAGTGCATGGAGTTTACAAACTTATAATATTTCAGCAGTAGCAGATGGAGAAGCTACTGTTTATATTCGATTTTCTATAGGAGAAACAGATGGAAGTTTTCAATTCTGTGGCTGGAATATAGACGATTTCAAAGTTACAGGCGATCAAGTAGGAGTTTGTCCAATGGAATATGTATCAAGCACAGTTACACAAACACTATTTACTGATATTGCAGTTTCGGCAACCAACCAACAAATAATAGGTATTGAAGTTGTTACACAAGAAGCTGGTAGTCCTTTTGATATGACACAGTTTAATTTTAATACAACTGGAAGCACTGATGCCGGAAATGATATTTCACAAGCAAAAGTTTATGCCACAGGAACAAGCAATACTTTTGCAACCGGAAATACTTTTGGAACACAAGCGTCTCCAAACGGAAACTTTACAATTAACGGAACAGAGACCCTTGCTGAAGGAACAAACTATTTTTGGCTTGTTTATGATATTGCTGCTGGTGCAATAAACTGCAATCGACTTGATGCAGAAAGTCCACAAATTACAATGAATGGTGCAGGCGGAACTCAAACTCCTTCGCCAACTACTGTAAATGGATACAGAAGCATTGAACCAGTAGTTACAACAATATTTTTTGATGATTTTGAAACAGACAAAGGCTGGTCATACGAGTCAGACTGGGAACGTGCAGACCCAAACGGAAGTGGTGCAGGCGATGGAGGTAATCCAGACCCAACTGATGACTATGGAGCTGGTGCTGATGTAAATTGTATAGGAACAGAAATTTTAAACGGTAATGGAGATTATGATATTTGGACACGAGAAATTGAAATGACTTTTGATTTATCTGCTTATACTAATGTAAAATTAAGTTTTTACCGTTGGTTAAACGTCCATTCAGACGTTAATGCAAGAATAAGATTTAATATTGACGGTGGAGGATGGACTAATTACTGGGAAAGCACAGGAACTACAATTACTGACAACGCATGGTCATTAGTGGAACACGATATTACCGCAGAAGTAGCAGGACATTCAGACGTTAAAATTAGATTTGATATCGTATGCGGGTGGAGCGACCCTGAATACCCTGAATACTCTGGCTGGAATATTGATAATTTTTTATTATCAACTCAAATAGATTGTTCTGATGAAATTGTTTGGCAAGGCGACGATGCCACAGACCCTACAAACTGGGCTATTACAGAAAATTGGAGCATAAATGTAGTGCCTTCTGCAACCGATAATATATTAATACCAAATGCTTTAACTAATTATCCTGAGATAAATACCGGAATAAATGCCAGCGTAAACGACATGGAAATTGAATCTAATGCCTACGTTCAAATACCGGTAAATAAAGGCTTAACAGTAAACGGTACATTATCAAATGATGCAGGAAACAGCGGAATAATCATAAAATCTGATGCAACAGGAGACGGTTCGCTTATTCTTAACACAACAAATATTGATGTTACAGTAGAACGTTTCTTGCAAGCAACAGGCGAAGAATGGCATTTTGTAGCTTCACCAGTTATTAATGCACCTGCAAGTCTTTTCAGTCCAACTCGTTTTTATTATTATGATGAAACAACAAACGACTATTGGCTTGGAGCAACTTACGAAGGAGACTGGGGTTGGAAAACAGCAACAGGCAACATGAATACAATGCAAGGTTATATTAACGAAGAAGCTCAAAAAACTGTTAATTTCGAAGGAAAAGCAAATTTCGTTTCTGGTGGTTATAATTTAGATTTAGATTACACAACCCATGTTGGAAATGCTCCAAATACTGTAGCATACACACAACTTGACGGTTGGAATATGGTAGGAAATCCGTATCAATCGGCAATAGACTGGCACGCAGTTAATCTTACAAATGTAAACAATACAGTTTATTATTACGACGACGGCACAAATAATTACAAATATTACAACGGAACAGGTGGAACGCAAGCTAATCAAGGAATTACAGTAAACGGCGGTTCACGTTATATACCAATGGGACAAGGATTTTTCGTGAAAACAGACAATGTAGGAGGAGGAAATATTGAAATTCCAATTAGTGCAAGAGT
>JAOZQN010000020.1 GCA_029932195.1 Bacteroidales bacterium
CAGTGAAATTATAACTGTCTAATAATCTGATTATTATGAAGGCAAAAACTTTAGTAATTTATAAGGTAGGACAATATTTAGTTAAAAATTTAATCAAAATCTTCAAAAATATCATCTATTTCTATTTCTAATTCGTTGTTAAAAATGTGGACAGGTATTTTTTCGCTTCTGGCAAAAATTCCATTTTTAATATATTTTTTATCTTCCAATATAAAAGACTGGATAATTTTTTCGTGCGGAAATACTATCCAATATTCTCTAACACCTTCTTTTTCATAGAGTTTATATTTATACTCCATGTCGTTTTTTGCCGTTGAAGGCGAAATTACTTCTGCAACAAAATCGGGAGCACCTATACAACCTCTTTTATCAATTTTTGTTTTGTCGCAAATAATAACAATATCTGGTTGCACTACGGTGTATATTTTTTCATTATCTTTTTCTCCATTTTTAGGAAAACGAACATCAAAAGGTGCACTAAATAGTTTGCATTTTTCTTTTTTCTTTTTTTTCTTCAAATAAAGATATAGTTCTCCATAAATTCCACCTGATGATATTTGATGATGTGAACTTGGAGCAGACATAAGTTTTATAAATCCGTCCCAAAGTTCTCTTCGTTTATCATCAAACCAAGTGAGGTAGTCGGCAAAAGAATATTGTTTTGTAAGGTCTAATTGTAGTTCCATTTCTGCTCGTTTTTAAAATTCAAAATCTTCAAAAATATCATCTATTTCAATTTCTAATTCGTTGTTAAAAATGTGGACAGGTATTTTTTCGCTTCTTGCAAAAATTCCATTTTTAATATATTTTTTATCTTCCAATATAAAAGACTGGATAATTTTTTCGTGCGGAAATACTATCCAATATTCTCTAACACCTTCTTTTTCATAGAGTTTATATTTATACTCCATGTCGTTTTTTGCCGTTGAAGGCGAAATTACTTCTGCAACAAAATCGGGAGCACCTATACAACCTCTTTTATCAATTTTTGTTTTGTCGCAAATAATAACAATATCTGGTTGCACTACGGTGTATATTTTTTCATTATCTTTTTCTCCATTTTTAGGAAAACGAACATCAAAAGGTGCACTAAATAGTTTGCATTTTTCTTTTTTCTTTTTTTTCTTCAAATAAAGATATAGTTCTCCATAAATTCCACCTGATGATATTTGATGATGTGAACTTGGAGCAGACATAAGTTTTATAAATCCGTCCCAAAGTTCTCTTCGTTTATCATCAAACCAAGTGAGGTAGTCGGCAAAAGAGTATTGTTTTGTAAGATCTAACTGTAGTTCCATTTCTGTTCGTTTTTAATTGTTTAGTGCCTCTGCACCGCCCACAATTTCTAGAATTTCATTGGTAATTGAGGCTTGGCGAGCTTTGTTGTAAGTTAAATTTAGCTCTTTGATTAATTCGCCTGCATTGTCGGTTGCCTTGTGCATCGAAATCATTCTTGCTCCGTGTTCCGATGCGTGAGAATCCATAATTGCTTTTAGCAATTGAATTGTTATTGATTTGGGAACAAGTGTATTAGATATTCCGTCAAGTGAAGGTTCAATAATATAGTCAGAGTTAAAATTGTCTGTTTCTGGTAATTTTATTGGCAGAAGTTGTTCTACCGTCATAATTTGTGTTGCCGCATTTTTAAAGCCGTTGTAGATTAATTCAACTCTATCGTATTCTTTATTCTTGAAAAAATCCATTATTTTTTTAGCATATTCTTCTACATTTTTGTAGGTTAACTCGTTAAAAATTTCAGAGTTTTTGTCAATCATTCTGTAATTTTGTTTTGCTAATATTTCATAAGCTTTTTTACCAAAACCCAATAGGTGTATGTTCTCAGAAGCAATTTGTTTGTTTTCGTATTCGTTGGCTACTGATAGAGTTTTTTTGATAATATTAGAATTAAATGCTCCACACAGTCCTCTGTTAGAACTAATTGCAACAAGCAAAACTTTTTCTGCATTTCTTTCTACAACATAAGGATTATCGTTATTTTCAGATAAACTTTCGCTCACGTTTGTAAGAATTTCGTTAATTTTATCGGCATAAGGACGCAGTTGGGTGATTGCCTGTTGTGCTTTTCGCAGTTTTGCAGCAGATACCATTTTCATTGCCGAAGTTATTTGCATTGTAGATTTTACCGAGCTAATCCTTGTGCGTATTTCTTTTAAGTTTGCCATTTTTTATTGTTGAAATTATTGTAGAAATATTTAAAACTTTCTGATTTTGAAACAAGCCATTTTATATTTAAGTTTTGTAGAATCTCCTCTGTTTTTTGTATAGATAATTTTTTATTAGGCTTTTTTCTACCATAAACATCTATTTTCGCTTGTATTCTTTTTATCTTTTCAAAAGTTATATTTTTTGTTGATTTTGGATTGTCTTTATGATGTTTTATATACAATAACCAATGTTCAATTGCTTGAACGGGAAAAAGTATTATAGTTTTATTTCTTGTTTTTTCTGATAATTTATTATAAAGTTTGTCTAATTCCTCTTTGAATTTTGATTTATTTCTATCGTCATAATCAACACCGACAAATAATAAATCTAATGAATAATTACTAAATGCTAAATTACTTGAAATAAAATAACTATTTAATACTTCTCGTGAATTTTTACATTTATAAAGATGATAACATTTTTCATTTAAAATAAAATTATCACTATCCGAATATTTTTCGAGGAACTTTTTGATAAAAGTAAACTGTGTAATATCTTCACAAATGATACTATAATTGTAATTCATAATTGCGATATTTAATCTAAAGGCACTCCGCCCAAAAATCCGTAAGACCAATGTTCACCAAGCGAATGCGTATAATTTATTTTCGGGAAATTTTCTGCTTCCGATTTTTTATCCGATGGTTCTATAATATCTTTTTGCAAATTTTTTATTTCTGTCTGATTATTTTTATGTTCAAAAATATGCACTGCTTCTGGAATATCATTAAATTCATCAACAACGAGAGTATTATGCGTTGTTAAAATTACTTGGATATTTTTTTCGTAAGCAAGCTGAAATATATAATCCATAACTTCTGCTATTCTACGAGGATGCACATTTTTTTCTGGTTCTTCCAACAGTAATAATTTCGGCGGATTTGGTTGATGTATTATTGATAAAATTGCCAAAAAATATAAAGTTCCTTCCGATAATTCTTCTGCCCAATAGATATTATTTTTTGTATCTGATAATCCTAATTTTTTGCCTACGAAATTGTTATCTTCAAATATTTTTTTATAACGTATATCTTTAAAATTAGAAATACATTTATTCAAATCTGTTTCTATATTTTTTATAACTTCGGGATTGCTGTCCCTCATGTTATCCAGAAAAGAAACAAGATTAGAAGTATCTGCATTCAAAAAAACATCTTCACCAAGTTCTTGCGGATATGTTAATTTTACAGTGTCTGGTTTATATATAATTGTATTTTTAAACTCGGGATAAAAAACATTGAAAATTTTAAAGCCCCTTTGTTGAATTTGCGAATATTCAAATTTTATAGATAATTCTTTTTCAAATGTAAGTAAAAATGTTTGATAATTATACTGTTTTTTTTCTATTTCATCTAAAATATAAGAATTAGACGTTTTCTTTTTTAATCCAATATTATTGCCAGATAATTGAAAGTCTGAGTAATTCTTCTGCAATAAATCAATATCAAATAAATTTATTTTTTTTGATATTGAATTATCAGATTTTCCTAAAAACTCAACAAATCTCCCTTCTGAACTTGAATTGTCAAATATTTGCAAAACATAATGTTCGTAAAAATCATCAAATTTAGAAATTAATTCAAATGTAATTGGAATTTCGTTATTTTGTGTTTTTAAATTTTTAAGTTCTTCTCTAAATAATATTTGCTCAAAAGTATTTTTATTAAATTGATGTTTATTTATATGTAAAGAAAAAAACTCAATTGCTTTCAAAAAGTTAGATTTTCCCGAATTATTAGGACCTATCAATAAATTTACTTGTTGTAAATCTACTGTTATGTCTTTAAGACTTCTAAAATTTTGTATGCGAATTTTTTGTAACATAAGTTTTTTAGTCTTTTATAAATTTCAATAAAAAACATTCTAATTAAAAAAATAAAAAAACAAGCCAATTAATAAGCAAAGTCCAGTAAGCCAAAGATAATATTTTTTTAAATAAAACTCTTCTGGTTGTTTATTTTCTTTTCGTAAATATTTGTGTCCAAGTTCCCGATGAAACTCGTCGTGGCAATTTTTACATAAATTATTTGTTTCCCCTTTTCCAAAAATCCCTTTTGGTAGAACATGGTGTTTGTCGCAATAATGGTTTTTCTTACATTTTTCACATTTTTTCTTACTCATTACCGAATTAATTTAAACATTAACATCAAATATTTTGAGTCATTTACCACGGTTGTAGTATTAAAATGAAAATGAGTAGGATTTAATCCCTCAATAAAATAATATACTTCTTTTTTATCTTCTATTCCTTTTATAAATTCGTCAAAAGGTTGCTTATTACCGTTTTTTTCATATACAAGCGAAAAACTCAAATCCTCTCCTGAGCTCCAGCCGTATTTTACTATACATTTTTTTGTTTTTAGTTCTTTTAAAGTATCTTGAAATTTTATATAATTTTTTTTATTTTGCTCCAAAGTCATAATTCGTTTTATGTCTTCTGATAATTTATTTTGAATTGTTTTTTGATTTATATTCATAATAAAACAAGTAATTTAAGTAGGTAATCATATATAAACGACACTTTTTAAGAGGCTATTTTTGTATTAGGCAAGGCAAAAAATATTTGCATATTGCTTATATGGTAATCTTTTTTAACGAAGCATAATACAAAAATTGACCTTAAAAAGTGTCGTTTATATATGGTTAACTACTTATAATAAGGAGTTAACAAATAACAATTTTAGAAGTGATTATTTGACAATTCCTTATTAGGCAAAAGTTAAATTCAACACTAAAAACTAAATACTTTTTAATATTTTTCAGCCATATTTAAAACTATTTCTTTGAGTTTTGCGAGAGTGTCTTTTTCGTATTTTCCTTTTGCAAAGTCTGATAAAATATCGTCTTTGTGTTTCATTTCTAAATAGTCAAGGAGTTCTGTTTGGAAATCTATAACCTTATCTGCTGGAACACTTTTGAGTAAATTATTTGTTCCACAATAAATTATAGCAACCTGTTGTTCAACACGTAGTGGGGAGTATTGTCCTTGTTTTAGAATTTCTACGTTTCGTTTACCTTTGTCCAAAACGGCTTTTGTTGCAGCATCAAGGTCGGAGCCGAATTTTGCAAATGCCTCTAATTCACGATATTGTGCTTGATCAAGTTTTAGTGTTCCTGCAACTTTTTTCATAGATTTTATTTGTGCCGAACCACCAACTCGTGAAACAGAGATACCTACATTAATTGCTGGTCTTACTCCAGAGTTGAATAAATCTGATTCAAGGAAAATCTGCCCGTCTGTAATTGAAATTACGTTTGTAGGAATATATGCAGATACATCACCTGCCTGAGTTTCAATGATTGGCAATGCTGTTAGCGAGCCACCACCTTTTATTTTTCCTTTCAATGAAGGAGGAATATCGTTCATTTGTTGTGCAACAACATCGCTGTTGATAATTTTTGCAGCACGTTCTAAAAGTCTTGAATGTAAGTAGAATACATCTCCTGGATATGCTTCACGCCCTGGAGGTCTTCTTAATAATAATGAAACTTCACGGTAAGAAACTGCTTGTTTTGATAAATCATCATAAATAATAAGTGCTGGACGACCTGTATCTCTAAAATATTCGCCAATTGCTGCTCCCGAATAAGGTGCATAAAATTGTAATGCCGCTGGGTCTGATGCGTTTGCTGCTACAATAACAGTGTAATCCAAAGCTCCGTGCTTGTCTAACGTTTTTACGATATTTGCAACCGTAGAACCTTTTTGTCCAATGGCAACATATATACAATAGACGGTTTCGCCTTTTTCGTGAAATTCTTTTTGGTTAATAATTGCGTCAATAGCAATTGCTGTTTTTCCAGTTTGACGGTCTCCAATGATAAGTTCACGTTGTCCACGTCCGATAGGAATCATTGCATCAATAGCTTTTATTCCTGTTTGTAATGGTTCATCTACTGATTGTCTGTAAATTACACCAGGAGCTTTTCTTTCCAAAGGCATTTCAAATTTTTCGCCACTAACTGGTCCGTGTCCGTCTATAGGTTCTCCAAGCGTGTTGATAACTCTTCCGAGCAAGCCTTCGCCTACATCTATTGAGGCAATTCTATTTAGTCTTTTTACTGTGTCTCCCTCTTTTATTTCATTAGATGCTCCAAGTAATACAGCTCCAACGTTGTCTTCTTCAAGGTTTAAAACAATGCCTTTTGTGCCGTTTTGAAATTCTATCATTTCGTTAGATTGCACATTTGAAAGTCCGTATATACGTGCAATTCCATCTCCTACTTGTAGAACAGTTCCTACTTCGTGCAATTCTGCATCAGTTTTGATACCAGCAATTTGATTTTTTAGTATGTCAGATATTTCTGCAGGTTTTAATCCAGCCATTGTATTTAGAGTTTTAAGTTTTAAGTGTTGAATTTATTATTGGCTTTCGCCTTTATATGATTAACGATTGATATATTTCTGATTATTCATGAAAAATAAATAAATCAGAATCAAGTTAATCAAGGTTAAAAATCCGATGCAGTGAGTTCTTTTTTTATGTTGTCTAATTTTGTAGAAACACTTGCATCTATTTCTTGGTCTTCTATTTTTAGAATAAATCCTCCAATAAGACCTTTATTTATTTTTTCTTTTAATTCTATTTTTGATTTAAAAGAAGTTTTTAATATTTGAGTAATTTGATCCTTATATTCTTGCGATAATGGGTTCACCGTTGTAAGTGTAACTTCTTTTATCCCAAGATGTTCTCTGTAAAAAGCAAAGAAATTCATACATACAAGTTGTAAGTAAGATTCTCTTCTGTTTTTTGCAAGAATATCAAGAAAAGACAATGTTTCTTTGTTTACTTTGTTTGTAAATAAAGATTTTAGAACTGCTTGTTTTTTTGTAATAGAGATTATCGGACTGTTCAAAAATTCGTTAAACATATCATTTTGGCAAGTATCAAAAATGAGTTGCATATCGTTTTTTGTTTCTGATAATTTTTGTTGTTCGTTAGCCAATTTATAAATTGCTTTTGCATAACGAACAGATATTTTGCTATCGTTCATAGTTTTTTTGTTTCAAGTTACAAGTTGCAGGTTACAAGTTACAGGTAAATGAAACGCTTTGCGTAACTTGAAGCCTGTAATTTGTAACTTGTAACCTGATTTTAGTTCAATTTTATGTCTGCAATAAGGCTACCCACGTAATCAGATTGAGCTTTTTCGTCTTGTAGTTCTCTTTTAAGCACTTTTTCTGCTATATTTATAGATAGTTCTGCCACTTTTTCTTTTATCTCGGCAAGAGCTTTATTTTTCTGGTTTTCAATCTCTAACTGTGCATTTGCAATAATTTTATTAGCTCTCTCTTTTGCTTCTACTTCCGATTGTCTAATAATATTATCTTTGGTTGTTTTTGCGTCTTTAAGAAGTTCGTCTCTTTCTGCTCGTGCCTCAGCGAGGATTTTTTTGTTATCGTCTTGCAATTTAGACATTTCTTCTCTGGCTTTTTTTGCCGAGTTCAAAGAATCTGCAATAGAATTATCTCTGTCTTTAAGAGTTTTAAGAACAGGTTTCCATACAAACTTTTTTAAAATAAATAATACTATTCCGAATGAAACAAGCATCCAAAATAATAATCCGAAATCTGGTGTTACTAAGCCCATAATGTGTTTTTATTATTAATTGTATTAATTATATTTTTTATTGTTTCATTTTTTTGTAGGTCTTCAATAATATCATTATCTGATAATATTTCAGACAAAAAATTTATATATGAAATTTTTGTATTATATTTTTTATCAATAAGAGTTTTAATATAGTATTTTGGACTATATATTAATTCGTTAATCGGTTTGTCTTCTTTTTTTAAATATTTTTCAAATAATTTATTACTTGAGGTAAAAATGCTTTCAATTTCGGGAGCAAATAAAAAAATTTTATATCTATCTTTACTTCCTGCCTGTCCTAAGTAATCGTTTAAAATTGTTTTTTTGCTTTCTATTTCTTCTGGTGCAACAGTATTACTATCAAAAATAAATAAAAATGGATTGTCTTTTTTTACCATAAATGTTCTTGCTCTTGAGACAGAGGCACTGTATCCTTTACCTACAATAAATTTAAGATTTTTAGGTAGTAATTTAGATAGTATCATTTTATCTGTTTCTCCTTCAACAAATATATATGTGTTGTCTTTATATTTAGTATCTTTATTCATAAGGTATAATATTATAATCATTTAGTCCATGTTCAACACAGAATCTATATTTTTCAACTATTTGCTTACAAATTGTTTTGTTTTTTATACAATATTCTATTTCTTCTCCTTCCCAAAGTAAGATTGTTTGATTAGAAATAAAATTTACAAGAGTTTTTGCTGGCTGAGTAAATCCACCTGTGCTAAAAATACAACCTATAGTAGAAGTTGGTCTTCTCATTAATTGGTTACGAAGTTTTGCAATAGGTTCAATATTTATTGATTTTTTTCTATTATTTATATTATGGTCTTTGCATTCTATCATTAACGAAAAATTATCAAAATAAACAATTCCGTCTATTTGTTCCATTGTTTCTCCTGAATTTGGCATAGAAACGCTATAAGGCCATTTTATTGAAGCACCATCAAGTTGGAATGCTTTAAGTATCAGATATTCTAATGCTTTTCCTGCTTCCCATTCTGGTGTTGTTTGTTTTTCTATTTCTTGCCAAAGTTCTAATAAATCTGTCCATGTGTAGTCCTTTATTTTTTCTTTGTAATCTGAATCTGTTGCCATATAATTTCTTTTTACAGTTTTAAAAAGTCTAAAAAAGTAAGCTGTGTTAGCCAACCGCTAACACAATGCTTACAATTTTTTTAGGAATTTTAAAGAACTACAAGTAAGCTGATGATTAATGCAAAGAATGCAACTCCCTCAATAAGAGCCGCTGCAACAATCATGTTAGAACGAATATCTCCTACTGATTCTGGCTGACGTGCAATAGCGTCCATTGCTTGTCCACCAATTTTACCAATACCGATACCTGCTCCAAGAACTGCAACACCTGCTCCAATAGCGGCTGTTCCCGCTCCTATCTTTCCAAGAAACAGTTCTGCTGCTTCTGCACTCATTGCTCCGTCTAATAAAATTCCAAGAATTACTAATAAATCCATGATAAAGTTGATTAAAAATTAATATAATTGATTGTTATAAAAGTTGTTAAGTTTAAAAGTATTAATTGTAGAAAGCCTAAGCATAAATTAAATCATTGGCTTCTTTATTATAGTACTTATTTTCATAAATATTGTTATAATTCAATTTTTTAAGAATATTTAAAAAATATGATTTTTCTAATTCAAAACCTTTGACGTTAATTATTCCAATACGTGAAATTGCATCTGAAATAATTTCAAAATGTTGTTCTTCATATTCTCCTTCAAGCATAATATCTTCTGCCCAGTTTGCAAACTCTTCGTTTGTTATTTTGCGATTTAAAAAATCTAATATTTTTTTACAGAGTATATTTTTTGTTATTTGCATAATTATGTCAAAAATGTTAATAAAATTCCTACTGAAATTAACATAAGCACTGTTAATATAATATGTCCTTTATCAATAGGATATTTTTCGTGTATTTCAGTTAATTTACCTGTTTTATCAAATATTTTTTGAACAAATGTTTCTGTTCTTTCGTCTTTATCTACTTCCTTCTCGTATCGTGCAATTTTTTCACTTTTATCTGCTGCTTTAATTTCTTTCCAATAAAGTCTGCCACCTTTAGAATTGTTTTCCCAATTTTTATACTCTTTTTCGTTCTTTTTCCTTTTTTTATTCAAAACTTTTTTTATTTATATCCTATTTCTGTAATACTTAATGGTGCTCTTCTGTTGCCATTCCAAAATAAATTGCTGATAATAAAGTAAATACATAAGCTTGAATAAATGCCACAAGAAATTCCAAGAATGTCATAAATATTGAAAATGCTACTGAAAATACTGATATTCCATAACCTGCTCCTATTCCATACATGTTTCCAAAAACAAATATTAAGCTAAAAAATCCAAGCATAACCATGTGTCCACCAGATATATTAGCAAATAGACGAACTGCAAGTACGAATGGTTTTATAATCATTCCCATAATTTCTATAGGAATCATTATCGGTTTTAGGAGATGTGGCACTGGAGGAAAAAGTATGTGTTTCCAATAATTTCCGTTTCCATTTACGGTTGTTATAATAAATGTTATTAGTGCCAAGGCAACTGTAACTGCTATATTTCCCGTAAGATTTGCTCCTCCTGGAAATATTGGAATTAGCCCAAGCATATTATTTATAAAAATAAAAAAGAATACCGTGAGTAAGAATGGTAAAAATTTTTCGTATTTTTTATTG
Organism: Bacteroidales bacterium; assembly: GCA_029932195.1. Taxonomy (GTDB): domain Bacteria; phylum Bacteroidota; class Bacteroidia; order Bacteroidales; family JAOZQN01; genus JAOZQN01. The sequence continues at coordinate 10,522 of JAOZQN010000020.1, forward strand.
CCAATTGCAGGTTTTGCAATGTCGTCTCTAACGAATATAATTAGTGGTTCGAGTAATGATTGTAAACCCTTTGGTGCTTTGTCTGGATTTCGTTTGTAAGATTTTGCTACCGAAAGGAATATAATAAGAATTAAAGTTAAACTAAAAAACAATGAAAGTACAAGTTTAGTTATTGATAGGTCTAAAAATGGTCTTTTTCCTGTGCTAAGTTCAATAATTTTTCCCTTATTGTTGCCTTCGGCTGCAATTTCAAAACCCTTATAAGATTCGTGTCCATGATGAAATTTGGAAGCCATAAAAACATTTAGTCCATTGGTTTTGCTGTAAATAATTACTAGCAAAGGAATGCTTAAATGAAAATCGCCAAAAGTTGCGATATGCCAGTCGTAGGAATCGCCAACGTGGTCTAAAATAAATTCTCCTGTGTTAAATTCTTTTTTCTCGCTGTGTTCAGTGTCGTGTCCGTCATCGTGTTGAGCGAAGGCAAATGTTAGTGAAAAGCTGAAAAATATTACTAATATTATTCTTATTGACAGTTTCATAAGTGAAATTAGTTAGAAGTAATAAAATATTATAAAGTAAAAACAGAGAGTAATATCTCGTTTTATATTAAATTAATTGTTTCTTTTAATCTGCAAAGAAATAAATTTATTTATTATTATTCAAAAAAAATTAAGGTAATTTGAAAAATAGTTTGAGTATGTTAAATTAATGAACAATTAATAATGAACAATGAATAATTGGTTTGCACCTTATAAGTAGTCCCGCATAAATTCTTACATATTTCAATAATAGCACAATGTTGATTATTAGACGTTTAGTCGAGTTGTTGTAACTTTGAATAATTGTATCATTACTGAAGAGGAATCCTTTTTATTAAAAAAACTTTTACTCTTTCGCTTTGCGAAACTTACAACCTGTACTCCTCAAATAATAATTAAGTTAATCATGAAAATCATAAATAATCAAGGTTAAAATCCACCGTTAATAAGAATTTGATTTCCATTTGGGTCGTTGTAAGCATCTCTATTAAAATCTTTGCAATCTGTTTCTACTCCATCGTCTATTCTAGGTTTTATAAATCGGTCTTTTGTTGAGTATGGTAGAGTTGAATCGGCATATACTTTTTGCATGTATAAAGCCCAAATTGGCAGTGCCATATTTGCTCCTTGTCCAAGTCCTGTGGAAGAAAAACGAACTCCTCGTTCTTCGCCGCCTACCCAAGCTCCTGAAACTAATTTTGGTGTTACTCCCATAAACCAGCCGTCTGAGTTGTCGTTAGTTGTTCCTGTTTTTCCTGCAATTTCATTTTTTAGTTTGTATGTTCGCCACATTCTTGTGCTTGTTCCAAACTGTATTACTCCTCGCATAAGTTGAATAACTCTGTAAGCTGTATGTTCATCAAATGCCTGATTTTGTTTTGGTTTAAATTGTGCAATAGTGTTTCCGTGTTTGTCTTTTATTTCGGTTACAAAAATAGGAGTTGTGTAAACACCTTTGTTTGTGTAAGCACAATAAGCACCAGCCATTTCTATCAATTTTACTTCGCCTGCACCTACACAAAGAGAATAAACGGGGTCTAATGGGCTGTTTACTCCTAAGTTTCTAACTATTTCAATTAAAGATTCTGGGTCGTATTGTTTCATTACCCAAGCAGATATTTGATTTAATGATAATGCAAGACCGAGTTTTAAGCTGATTTTTTGTCCATCAAATTTTGAACTAGAGAATTTAGGAGTATATGCTTTCATTTTATTGTAACCTTTCTCTACCTCAAAAGTAACGGAGACGTTATTTACTTTGTAGCAAGGCGAATATCCTCCAGGCATCATGGCGAGAGTATAAACAAATGGTTTAAAAGTAGAACCAACCTGTCGGCGTGCTACCATAACGTGGTCATACTTAAAGTGGTTATAGTCAATGCCTCCAACATAAGCTCTTACATTTCCTGTTCCTGGTTCTACGGAAACAAAACCTGCTCGCAAATATTTTTTATAATGATAAATGGAATCCAAAGGAGTCATTACGGTGTCTTTGTAACCATGCCAAGTAAATATTTCCATTTTGACAGGTTTGTCAAAATTTTGCCAAATTTGTGCAGAGTCTAAACCTGCTTTCTTTAATACTCTGTATCGTTCAGTTCTTCTTATTGTGGAATTAATTATACCATCAACTTGTTTTTTTGTAAGTTTCCGATGATAAGGGGAGTGATCTCTATTTTTAATATGCTCAAAGAAAACGTCTTGTAGTGCGTTGTCGTTTGTGCCAAGATGCTCTGTCATAGCTTCTTCTGCATATTGCTGCATGTGAGAATTTATTGTTGTATGAATTTGTAATCCGTCTTTGTAGATATTATAATTTTCTCCATTTGGCTTATAATTCTTTTTGCACCAGCCGTAAAGAGGGTCAGAAAACCAGAGTGTAGAGTCGTCTAAATATTGTTGTGTTTGCCAATTTGCATAGTTTTTTAGCTCGGGTTTTTTTGCGTTCAGGTATCCCCTTAAATATTCTCGGAAATAAGTTGCAAGTCCTTCGTTGTGTGTTTGTCGTTGCAGGTCAGTAACAAGTGGTAATGTTTTTAGTGAGTCAAATTGTGTGTCTGTAAGATGTTTCCAGCCTGTTCGTTTATTTAATTCTTTTTGATATTTTTTTATTTGATTTAAAACGGTATTTCTTCGTTGTGTAGAATTTTCAAGTTGACTAAAAGGGCTGTAATAAGTTGGGGCTTTTAGAACACCAACCAATACTGCTGCTTCTTCAAGTTTTAGCTGGTTTGGAGAGGTGTTAAAAAATATTTTTGCAGCAGATTTTATTCCAAAAGCACCTTTTCCGTAAGTAACAGTATTAAAATACATTACAATGATTTCTTCTTTGGTATATCTTTTTTCCAAAAGACTTGCAGTTACCCATTCTTGAAATTTCATAATAACTTTGCCCCATTTACTACCAAGTTTTGTTTTATATTTTTTACTCTCATGTGTTCTTGCTCTCATTTGGTAGAGATTTTTTGCAAGTTGTTGTGAGATTGTGCTACCACCACCAGCATTTTGTCCCATCAAAACTGTTTTAACAAATACACGTGCAAGTCCACGGGCATCAATTCCAGAGTGGTCGTAGAAGCGAATATCTTCGGTTGCAACCAGTGCATTAACTAGATTTGGCGATAGGTCTTCAAAACCAACAACGGTTCGGTTTTCTATATAATACTTACCAAGCACCATTCCGTCGGAAGAGATAACTTCTGAGGCAAGATTACTTTTAGGGTTTTCTAATTCCTCAAAATCTGGAATATAGCCTATTTTTCCCGCAGAAATTAATGAGAATACGGAGGTAAGAAATATTACTGGCGATAAAACTGCCAGCCATATTAAAATTATTATTATTATTTGATATTTTTTTCCTTTCATTTTGAATAAAGTTAAAAGTTTAAGGTTAAAAGTTCAAATTCAAAAGTCTTACAATATTTTATCTTTTGTAGCTTTTAAACTTTCCTTTTTTTTAACTAACTACTTAAATTTTAATCTGCAAAGATAATAAAATAAAATAATTATTCAAGATTTTTTTTTCGCAAAAAATGTTTGTGTTTTAAGTCATTTATTATTAGCGTATTATTGTGTTTTTGGCATTGTTAATTTAAAAAATATTTTAATTTTTATTAAAATAATTTTGAAGTTACATTTTCTAATTTGTTACTTTGCAGAAAAAATAAGAAAAATAAATGAGATATTTTAACACATCAGGACCCAATATAGCCGAAGAGCATTATACAATTCAACGCCACGAATTAATAAAAAAAGGTATCAAACTCGTTGAGCGAAAAAGATATTTTACAATTTGGGCACCACGGCAAACAGGAAAAAGCACCTATTTTCTCCAACTTGCCAAAGAATTAGAAAAACAAGATTATAAAGTTGCTCATATCAGTTTCGAGGGTTATACAACAACTTCAATTGACGTATTTACAGAAGAATTAGTATATCAACTTAATGATTTTTGGAAAACCAATCTTATAGCAACAGGAGTTTCAAAAATATTTAATGAGATTTCAAAAATAAAAGATAAAAAATGTGTGTTAATTATTGATGAAGTAGAAGGAATTAATCCTGAATATTTTGGGACTTTTTTGCATTCCATACGAAGAGTTTATCATTCAAGGTATAAACATTGTTTGCAAAGCGTTATTCTTGTGGGCGTGAAAAATATTGTAGGAGTTGTAAACGACAACGCAAGTCCGTTTAATATTACCGATAATCTAAATGTTCCATATTTTACCGAAAATGAAGTATTTGAACTTCTCGGTTTGCACGAAAACGAAACAGACCAAAAATTTGATAAGAGTGTTAAAAATAAAATTTGTCAAATAACGGCAAATCAGCCGGGGTTAGTAAATGGTTTTGCAAACAAACTTATTGATGATTATCCCGATAAAAAAGTATTAGATTATAATGATTATTTAAAAGTTGAACATTGGTATTTGAATATTGCTATTGATAAAAATTTTGCAAACATACTCAACAAGGCAAAAAATGAACGACGTTTTGTAGAAAGATTACTTTTTACCGAAGACGAAATTCCTTTTAAAATAGATAGAGAAAGCATTAAGTTACTACATACAAACGGATTAATAAAAGAAGATAAATATGGATATGTAACTTTTTGGGTTCCGTTTTATAAAAAAAGATTGTATGATGCTTTTTATCCATACACAAATGGCGAAAATAAATATATTCGCAGAACTATTTTTGCAAAAGAATATTTTAACGAAAATGGCGACCTGAAAATACGAAAACTTATAGATACTTATAAAGATTATGTCAAAAGACGAGGATTTAAACCTTTTATGCAAAGAGATAAAAAAGGCAATTATAAATCTTTAAAAGAATCGGCTTTAATATATAGTTTTGAAACTTATATTACTGCAACAATGAGCGAGTTAAAAGGAAAAATTTACAGAGAAGCAGACACAGGACTCGGTAAAAGCGATATGATAATAAATATTGCAAACAATGAATTTTTAATAGAAACAAAAGTTTACCACAGTGCAAGTAAATTTGATGAAGGAAAAGACCAACTTGCCTATTATTGTAAAAGCCTTGGTTTGGATAAAGGAATATACATTATTTTTAGTCCCGAAAATATAAAATATCCCGAAACAGTAAAAGAACAAATAGAAATTATTAACGAAGTAGAAATAACTACTTATCTAATAAAATACGATGAAACAAAATGGTAATTAGGTAGTTTGCCTTCATGACTAAGTCAGACTTTTATGGGGGTATAATGTAGCCTTTTACTAAAATAATAAAAAAACTTGTGAACAAAATAGAGAAACTTATACAGTTGAGAAATGATATGTATTCTTGGGCTAAAATTGAGCTGGTAGGAACTAAAATTATAAACGATGATTCTAAAATAGAAATATTGATAAACAACAAGGGATTAAAGCATACTTTGAAAGGAAAAAGCTACAAAAATAAGGAAATGATAGAGTAAAATGAAGCAATGATTATGTCTGTAAAGTTTTTGAAAGAATTTCTTAAAACCTCTAAATATAAAGGTTTTGAAAAAGATAAAAGAAAGCGTGATAATATTTTAGGATTTCATATTTTGTAAACAATTTTAATTATAAAAATATTGAATATAATGTGAAAATTTTGGTAAGAGAAACAAGAGATAAGACTTTTTTATACGACCAAGCTCTGATAAAAAATAACCCGCCCACCAGACACTTGCGTGTTATTGGTTAGTAGGGGCGGGTATAAGGTATCGAACAGCAAAGTGTTACCGATTATTACTATCACAAAGATAGTATAAAAATTAGTAAAAGTCAAATAAAAATTGGTTTTTTATAAAATAAAAACAGATAAGAGTAATTATTATGTCAGATCCAATACGTAAAATAGACGACAACTATACGCCTCAGATGAGGGTAATAAGAGGGAAGAATGGAAATAATAATAAAACCACATTAACAATTATAGTTTTTATAATATTGATTGGAATTGTTGTTGCTCCAATAATTTTAAATAGCATAAGTGATGAGCCATCTAATATCTCAATGCCAACAACAGATATAGACTGGGACAATCCACCATGTTTACCAGAGGATTTAAGTAATGAATGGCAAGAGGTTACGCCAGAGTTAATGAAACAAAATAGTAATCGTAGAGAGTTTATAAATAAAAAAACGGGTTTAAAAATTGCGTTTGACAAAGGTATTTATGGTAAACCAAAATTTAGAGGAAAAAATCATTGGCATATATACAATCCTAATAGCACAAATATTAATGATTATTATTTAGATAAAAATGGAAATTCATTACATAAAAATGATAATAATTCTCATATTGAAATAAATTGCAAATAAGATGAAAAACGATATAGAAATTTTTGATTATTTGAACGATACAGGAATATCAAATTTATTTTTTGATTTTCCTAACAATAAAATATCAATAGATTTTTTGTTTTGGGACGATATTAAACAAAAAGAAGTTGTATTAAAAATGCTTTTGCATGGGGTAAGCAAATTTAATTCGGAATATTCTAATGAAATTAATTTTAATGTAATTGGTTGTTATCAGGCAAATTGTGTGCCTATTGATAACAATAAATACGGAGTAACATTTTTATTTGATTTTTTAAAACAGGCAGTAGCATGGAAAGTAGAAATTGATTTTGAAAAAGTAGAAATAATAGGAGGTTTAACAAAGAAAGCTTTTGATTATAAATTTAATAGAGCATAAAAAATGATAAAAGAAGAGATAAAAATATTATTAGAAAAAGCAAAAGAAACTAATGAATTAGAAATTATTAATGAAATAATAACTGATGAAATCTGGACAGAGATTTTTAAATTAACTAATTTACAAATGCTTTATATTTGGAATGGTGAGATAAAAGAAATACCAAAAGAGCTTTTTAATTTTAAAAAATTATTATATCTTAATTTAATTAATAACCAAATAAAAGAAATACCTAAAGAAATAGGAAGTTTGATAAAACTAAAAAAACTTCGTTTAGATTATAATCAAATAAAAGAAATACCTACAGAAATAGAACGTTTAATAAATTTAAAATTATTAAACTTAACAAATAATATGATAAATGAGATACCGAAAGAAATAGGAAAATTAATAAATTTAGAAGATTTTTACTTAGATAGTAATCTAATATTTGAAATACCAAAAGAAATAGGAAATTTATTTCATCTACGAGAACTTTCTTTGTATTATAATCGAATAAAAAAACTTCCCAAAGAAATAGGAAAATTAATAAATTTACAATACTTTGATTTAAGAAATAATAAATTAATTAGAATATCTAAAGAAATAGGAAAATTAATAAATTTACAATATTTTAAATTAAGCAATAATAAAATAAAAAAACTTCCTAAAGAAATAGGAGATTTAATTAATTTACAAAAACTTCATTTACAGAAAAATCAAATAACTGAAATACCAAAAGAAATAGGAAATTTAAAGTATTTAGAAATATTATATTTATGGGGAAATAAAATAACAAAATTACCCAAAGAAATAAAAGAAATAGAAAAATTAAATATTTTAGATTTTACAGGTAGTCCTGTTAGTATTCCTAATGGTTTTGAAATAACAAATTTTAAATTATATAAAAAACTTAAAATATCTAATTTAGATAAAAACCTAAACATAATTATTGGAAAAAACGGAACAGGCAAAACTACTCTTTTACAAGCGATTGCTTTTTCTTTAATAAATGAAAACGATAAAAATATTGACACACGAACTTTACAAAGATACATAACTAAAAATATTAAGCAAGAAGAGTCTAAATCACATTTTACACTCTTTGAGAAAGACGGACGAGGATATGATGCTTTTGTAAAAGAAGAGTTAAAAGCAATCATAAAAGCAAATTTTTCTGAAAATATAATAAAAAAAATTACAATTAACTCAAAATTAGAAAATTACTTTGTTACAAATAGAAATTTATTATTAGCTTATGGTTCTAATTTATTTTATGATGAGAGTATTAAGATTGATAGAATAATGCAAGAACTCTCTTTTCATGGTGCAGAGCATTCTTATATTGAATCTCTTTTTCCTGACAAAGATTATAAAGATTACTCTATTAAAATACCAAATCCAACAGATATTTTATTTGAGTTAGAAAAATACGATAAACTTGAAATAAAAGAAGTTTCTAATATACTATTAAAAACATTAAACGAATTTTTGGGAATACAGGAAGTAGAGAAGTTTAAAATAGAGAGGGACATAGGAGGTTATTTTTACCAAAATATAGAAACAAAAGAAAATTTTGACTTACACGAATTAAGCGAAGGATACCGTTCTAATATTCTGCTTGTGGGAGATATTTTAATGAGAGTATTATCTGCACGTAATCTTTTTTCTAATTCGGTTTCTGAATTATTTGATTATGAAAAAGGCTGTTTTAGAAATGTATATGGCACAATATTAATAGACGAATTTGACAAACATTTGCACCCAACTTGGCAACGTCTTTTTGTTTCCAAACTTACAGAAGTTTTGCCAAACGTGCAATTTTTTCTCACAACACACAACCCCGTAGCATTGCAATCTGCCGAAGGATACACTGCTATTATTCTTAAAAAAGACGAAAAAAGTAATATTATTGCCGATATTGAAAAAATAAAAATTGGTAACAGCTTAGAAATTATTAATAATCACTTTTTTGAAGGCGAAATATTTGGAGAAAAAACAAATATAGATATTAATAAACTCAACGAATTGAAAAAACTTGTTTTAATTAATAAAAGAAAAATAGATTTAGATAATTTTATGAAACAAGTTAAAGAATTAAAGAACAAAGATTTAAGCGAAGAATTTTCTACACTTATAGATTATGATGTTTCGTATCTTAAAAATTTTATTGATAATGTTAAAAATAAATAGGACGCAAGAACCAAATATTTTACAGCAAAATATTAATTGTTTTAGTCCCAAAAATTATATTATTTTAAAAGAGGCATTAATCAAAGATTTAAACGATAGATGCTCTTATTGTGGAGAAGAAAATATTTCTACAGCAACGGGAGAAATAGACCATTTTTTGCCAAAAAAGAATTTTCCAACTAAAAAATGTGAATGGACAAATTTATTTTGGTCATGCAAAAAATGTAACGGACACAAACTAAATAAGTTTTTTAGTGAGGACGAGAACAAAAATATAGGAAAGTTAGAATACGAACCATTAAAATTTGATGATAAAAATTATAAATTTGCAGAAAATTTTTCAATGGATACTTTTACTGGTGAAATAATGTTTTTAAATAAGAGAGCAGAAACAACAATAAATATGTTGAACTTAAATAATCCTTTCAGAAATAAAGCAAGAAAAAAAATATTAATTGAATACGAAAAATCAAAAAATATTAAACTATCAAAATACAAAACACTTATAGAATATTATTACTCAATAAATTAACTATGATAACAATTGAAAAAACAACAAACAAATTTTTGACTCTAAAAAAAATAATAGTAATATGGAAATAGAAATTGTAAAATCACTAACAGAGAATTTTGAAGCATATTCTCATCATACCAATAATGATATTGAATTTTGGTTTGCCAGAGATTTACAACATTTGTTGGGTTATGCAAAGTGGAGTAATTTTCTTAATGTAGTTAGCAAAGCAAAAACTGCCTGCGAAATATCTGATAATCTTATTATAGACCATTTTGCCGATGTCGGTAAAATGGTTTCGCTCGGCTCTGGAAGTAAACGAGAAATACAGGACATAATGCTAACAAGATATGCCTGTTATTTAATTGCTCAAAATGGCGACCCTAAAAAAGAAAAAATAGCTTTTGCTCAAAACTATTTTGCTCTACAAACAAGAAAATTTGAATTAATAGAACAACGTATAAAAGACTGGGAAAGACTTATTGTTAGACAAAAATTTTCGTTATCCGAAAAAGAATTATCATCTTTAATTTACAAAAAAACAGGTAGTGATAAAAATTTTGGAATCATAAGAAGTAAAGGAGATAAGGCTCTGTTTGGTTTTACAACTCAACAAATGAAAAACAAACTCAATGTATCTAAAAATAGCGCTTTAGCTGATTTTTTACCCACAATTACTATTAAAGCTAAGGATTTTGCAACAGAAATAACTATTTTTAATATAACCGATAAAAATTTAGAGAAAGAAAACACTATTTCAAACGAACATATTAAGAATAACAAAGGTGTAAGAAAATTACTTTTGGAACGAGGCATAAAACCAGAGCTATTACCTGCAGAAGAAGATATAAAAAAATTAGAAAGACGAGTGAAATCTGAAATTAAAAAGATTACAAAAAATCCAGATAAATTATAAAATTTTATTCATAAACGAACTTACTAAAAACTCAACAATATAAAAATGGCAGAAAATTTACTAATAGTAGAGTCCCCTGCAAAGGCGAACACTATAAAAAAATATCTCGGAAAAACTTTTGATGTGAAATCAAGTTTTGGACATATCCGAGATTTATCCAAAAAGAATTTTGGGGTTGATGTGGAAAATAACTTTAAACCTTCTTACATTTTAGACCCCAAAAAGAAAAAAGTTATCAAAGAACTTAAAGATGCTGTTAAAACCGCAAAAATGGTTTGGCTTGCTTCCGATGAAGACCGTGAAGGTGAGGCTATTGCATGGCATCTTGCACAGGTTCTTAAACTTGACGAAACAAACAGCAAAAGAATTGTTTTTAACGAAATTACAAAAAGTGCGGTAACAAAAGCAATAGAAAAGCCACGGACTGTAAATCAAGATGTTGTAGATGCTCAACAGGCAAGACGCATCTTAGACAGACTCGTTGGTTTTGAACTTTCACAACTTTTATGGAAAAAAGTAAAAGGTTCATTGTCAGCAGGTAGAGTGCAGTCAGTTGCAGTTAAACTTTTGGTTGAAAGAGAACGAGAGATAATGGTTTATAAGCCTACTTCTTCTTTTAAAGTTGTTGGCATTTTTTCGTTTAAAGACGACAACGGTAAAACGGTTTCATTTAAAGCAAGCCTTAAACGTGCTTTAAAAGATAAAAAGGAAGCTCTTGCTTTTATTAACGATTGTATAAAATCAGATTTTAAAATTACTTCTGTAGAAACCAAACCTTCTAAACGCAAGCCTTCAGCACCTTTTACTACTTCTACTTTGCAGCAAGAAGCAAGTCGTAAACTTGGTTTTTCTGTTTCGCAAACAATGACTGTAGCACAAAAACTTTACGAGGCAGGTAGAATAACTTATATGAGAACAGACTCTGTAAGTTTATCAAACGATGCTATAGAAAAGAACAAAAATTATATTCTTGAAAATTTTGGTGATAAATATCTAAAAATAAGGAAATATAAAACTAAATCCAAAGGAGCACAAGAGGCACATGAGGCAATTCGTCCATCGTCTATGGTGAAAAAAGTTAGTAGTAATAGCAACGAACAAAGACTTTATAATCTGATATTTAACAGAACTCTTGCCTCACAAATGGCAGATGCTATTTTTGACAAAACTAATGTTACAATAAATATTTCGGAAAGTCCAGAAGTATTTGTAGCAAAAGGCGAAGTTCTTAAATTTGCTGGTTTCCTAAAAGCATATAATTATCAAGACGAAGACAGCGTAAACGAAAAATCAGAGCTACTTCCTCCACTTAAAGAAAAACAAGAGTTAGACTTAGATAAAGCTACTGCAACCCAACGATTTAGTCATCACCCAGCAAGATACACAGAAGCCTCGCTTGTGAAAAAATTAGAGGAACTCGGAATTGGTCGTCCTTCTACTTATGCTCCAATTATTTCTACTATCCAAAAAAGAGGATATGTGGAAAAAGAAGATAGAGACGGAGTGGAAAGAAAATATGAAGAGATAGTTTTACAAAAAGGTAAAATAAAAGAATCTGAAAAAATAGAAATGGCTGGTGCCGAAAGAAAAAAACTGTTCCCTACCGACATAGGAATGGTTGTAAATGATTTTTTATCAGAGCATTTTGATAAAGTTATGGATTATAATTTTACGGCAACCGTAGAAAAAGATTTTGATAAAATTGCAAATGGTAAAATTGTTTGGCACAAAATGCTCGGCAAATTTTACAAAGATTTTCATAAAACAGTAGAAGAAACAACCGAAACAGCAGAACGAAATGCTGGTGAAAGAAAGCTTGGTTCAGACCCAAAAACAGGAAGACAAATTATTGTTAGAATTGCAAAATACGGACCAGTTGTGCAACTCGGGCAAACAGAAGACAAAGACAAACCTGTATTTGCAAGCCTACAAAAAGACCAACATTTAGAAACTATTACGCTTGAAGAGGCTTTAAAACTTTTGGAGTCAGGAGGAAACGGTAGATTTATTGGAGATGACCCAGAGTCTGGAAGACCAATTTATGCAAGAGTAGGAAAATTTGGTCCTTTGGTTCAAATGGGGAAGTATGATGATAAAGAAAAACCAAAATTCGCAAACTTACGAAAAGGTCAAACTGTTGATAATCTTACATTTGAACAAGCTCTAAAACTTTTTGAGCTTCCACGAACTCTCGGCGATTACGAAACCAAAACTGTTGTAGTAGGAGTTGGTAGATTTGGTCCGTTTGTTAGACACGACGGTAAATTTGTCTCGCTCAAAAAAACCGACGACCCAATGGAAATTCAAATTGAACGTGCAATTGAACTAATCACTGAAAAAAGAAAAAAAGATATTGAAAAACATATCAAAAGTTTCCCGAAAAATGAAGACCTTAAAATAATTAAAGACCGATGGAACAGACCTTGTGTTTATTACAAGAAAAAATATTTCCGAATAGACGCAGATACCGACCCAACAACTTTAACCGAAAAAGATTGCATGAAAATTGCAGGAGTAAAAAAAACAGACAAGAAAAAAGTTGTTAAAAAGAAAGCAACTGCAAAAAAAACAGTCAAGAAAAAAACTACAACAAAAAAGAAAAAATAGTGTTAAGGAACGGATACAAAATAACTTATAACAGTTATGCTTGTTCTTTTACTTTTTATCAACCTTAAAAAATCCTTAAATAGCTTGGCTATTCGCAAATTTGTTAAGATTGCTAAAAAACAAAATAACTTCGCCTAACCATTATAACTTATTTCGTATCCATTCCTAAGTTTTTAGTCTTACGTTTTTAATAATGCAAAAGCATTGAGAACTCTAAAGACTAAAAACTTAAAACCAACGACTAAAAACTTAAAACTAAAAAAATATGCACATAGCAATAGCAGGAAACATAGGCTCGGGCAAAACAACACTAACATCTGCCCTTGCAAAACATTACAGTTGGGAAGCACATTACGAAGACGTGGACGAAAATCCATACCTCAATGATTTTTACGAAGATATGCAACGTTGGTCGTTCAATTTACAAGTTCATTTTTTGAATAGTAGGTTTAAGCAAGTTATTGACATAAATAATTCAGGCAAAACAGTTATTCAAGACAGAACCATTTATGAAGATGCAAATATTTTTGCTCCAAATCTTCACTCAATGGGATTAATGACCACACGAGATTTTGATAATTATATAAGACTTTTCTCATTAATGACTTCATTAATAAAAGCTCCAAATCTTCTTATTTATTTGAAGTCATCAGTGCCAACACTCGTGAACCAAATTCAAAAAAGAGGAAGAGATTATGAAAATTCAATTAGTATAGAATATCTGACTCGTCTAAATGAGCGTTACGAAGCATGGATAGAGAGCTATACAGGTGGAGGACTACTTATTGTTGATGTAGATAATCTTGATTTTGCTAAAAATAAGTCAGACCTACGAGAAGTTATTGACAAAATTGATGCAAAGATACACGGACTTTTTTAGCCGTTATTTAGTTTTTGAGTTGTGAGTTATCGTGTTGTGAGTTATCGTGTTGTGAGTTACGCAAAGCGTCAAAAGCAACAACACGATAACTCAAAAACACGATAACTCAAAAATTCACAACACGATAACTCAAAAACACGATAACTCAAAAACTCACAACACGATAACTCAAAAACTCACAACACGACAACTCAAAAACACGACAACTCAAAAATTCAATGACTATAGAAGACGCACAACAAACAGTAGATGCTTGGATAAAAAAATATGGGGTAAGATATTACAACGAACTTACCAATATGGCAATTTTAACAGAAGAGGTTGGAGAGGTTGCCAGGATTATGGCAAGAAAATATGGCGAGCAATCATTTAAACAAGATGAAGAAAATGTAGAACTTGCCGACGAACTTGCTGATGTTCTTTTTGTTCTTATTTGTATTGCTAATCAGACAGGTATAGACCTAACAAAAGCATTAAAATCTAACTTAGATAAAAAAACAAAACGAGATAAAGATAGGCATTGGAACAATAAAAAAATAACTTAATTTGTTATTAACATATAATATATATATGTTTGCAGTTGTAAAAAACATATAAAAATTCGATTTTTAAAAAAAGGTCTGATATTTGTATCCTATTTTTTCCACGTTCACAAAAATTATCTACATCAATGAAAAAGCAATTATTTTACATAACTCTAATTCTCACACTCCTTTTAGTGCCAGTTTTAAATGCCGTAGGACAACCACCTCCGCCTCCACCACAAGATATTCCCATAGATGGTGGTTTAATTTTCCTTTTATTTGCAGGTGCAAGTTATGCTATAAAACAAATGTTTTTCAATAAAAATAAAAAAGAAATGTAATTTCTTTTGGTATAATAATTTAATTATAAAACTTGATAATTAGATCATTGTGCCGTTTTTTTCTTTAAGTGAATAATATATTTAGTTGAAGCAAATAACTTAATTTTTCATTCCAAGTATTGATTTTATCATAAATCAAAAATATCCTTACAAAAAATATTTATTTTTACACAATTTCTATTATCTTTGCGATGTTGTAAAAAGCAAAAATAATGGAAACAGAAAAAAATATAATTGTTGCAGAAAATATTGTGGAAATCATAAAATCCACAATAGAAGCTTATTCTGACGAAAATATATATATATTGGTTGATGAAAATACACTAAAATATTGTTTTCCACTAATAGAAAATGCTTTTAGCCAGCCTCCCCAAGTAATTACCATAAAAAGTGGTGATAAAAATAAAAATTTAGAAACAAGTCAAGTAATTTGGAACTATTTATCTGATAATGGAGGAGATAGGAGTTCTCTGCTTATTAATTTGGGCGGGGGAGTTATTTCTGATATTGGTGGTTTTGTGGCTTCGTCGTTCAAAAGAGGAATAGATTTTATAAATATTCCAACAACATTATTGGCTCAGATTGATGCTTCAATTGGAGGAAAGGTTGGTATAAATTCTAATGGATTGAAAAACGAAATAGGTTTTTTTAGCCATGCAAAAAGAGTAATTATTTATCCAGACTTTTTAAAAACGCTAGAAAAAAATGAGTTTATTTCGGGATTTGCCGAAGTAGTAAAGCACGCACTTATCCATAGCCAAGATGCTTGGAACGAATTACAATATTTTGATATAGAGAATATTGATTATTCAAAATTGAAAATTTTAATAAAAAAATCAGCACAGGTAAAACAAGATATTATTAATCAAGATCCAAAAGAAAATGGAATTAGACAGGCATTAAATTTTGGACACACTTTTGGACATGCCATAGAAACTTTTTTTGGAAGAAAAAATATTCAAATTCTTCACGGAGAAGCAGTAGCAATAGGACTTATTTGCGAAATTTTTATATCAAATAAAGTATTAAATTTGGACTTATCCAAAATGTTTAAAATTGTAGAATTTATTGCAATAAATTTTAATAGTTTTGATATAGAAATGGACGATTATGAAGAAATTTATGAACTAATGAAACATGATAAAAAAAATAATAATAATGAAATTAGATTTGCACTTATTTCGGATATTGGAAAGGTAGAAGTAAATCAAACTTGCGATAAAAACAATATATTTCAAGCACTTAGTTTTTATTATCAATTAAAAAAATAGTATAATCGTTTATAAAGTTAAAAGTTATAAAGTAGAAAGTAAAAATATTAAAAGATAGATTTTATTTGCAATTTTATAAATTTTTTATTTCAAAAATTTCCACCTGTGCAATCAAAAAAAAAAATATAATTATAAAGAAGAATATTCAATATTCAATACATTTTTAGGCTACCCACTTAAAGTTGGACAGCAATTAATTATAAATTGTTAAAAA
>JAOZQN010000878.1 GCA_029932195.1 Bacteroidales bacterium
ATGAATTTTTTTCAAAAAATTACACAAAACTATACGTTTTAATATAAAGTTGATAGCGTAAATTAATGGTGACTTCATTACACATCAACCTTATACCGTTAGACTCTGTTTAAAATAAAAGGAGTAAAATTTTTTAGGTCTATTTTTAGACTGTCGTAAGATTTTTTTTACATAAATTTCGTTTTATTAGCCTTATTTTCATTGTTTTAGCCTGTTTTTTTCCAATTGAGCGGACTTATCCCATTGTAGTAATAAGCCTCTCTGATTAGGCATACGCTTAATGCTCCATCATCGCTCCATTTGCCAGCATCAATTCGTTGATTTGTGGTTTTCATGGAACGTTCGGTTTTTGTTGTATAAATGTTCGTATTACCCTCTGTTTCATGCGTATAGAAGCCATTCATAGCCGATTTTAAATATACAGCCGTAGATTTATATCCAACACTGGCGAGTAAAAAAATATAACGATTTATGTGTGCATTTCTTTCTTTAATTGTTTTTTTTGAAAGCATTGTTAATTTATAAAAATGTCCTATAATGCTGTTTTTCATATCTTTATCAACCTTGTCTTTCCATAAATAGTATTTCATTTGATAAAAAACATGCCACTTATCTTTTTGTATTTTTATTCGTTTGCTAATGTCTTTTGCAACATCTATTATTGACAAATCTCCATCTGACGATAAAATTAGTTTCTTGTACTTTTTTAAACCGGATTCCAATGCCACTTTAAGTTCAGAGAAAGCTGATAACCAGCCACTTTTATCTTTATATTTTCCAATTGACATACCCACAAGATGTAATGTTCCATCTACTTTTCGCTGGAATACCTTCTTTAACTCACTCCCACGTTTCCCACTATTTTTTGTAGGAATTCCAGTGCCATCGGCTTCAAATTCATTCGTGCCATCAGGAGATAATTCTAATTTTATTGTTTTTGCAAGAAATTTTACTGAATCCCACATACTGGTTAAACTGCAACTAAAATTTGTTAAGCGTCCTATTATATTGTGTCCCACCCGAAAAGTGCAGACTGAACCTATCCAGCCCATGAGTTCTTTCATAAAATCAGGTATCTGATATTTTGGACTAACTCCAAGTAGAATTCTTGTAATTGACTTTTGATGTTCTTTACCGTCCAAATCAAAAATACGAACCTGAATTTGAGGTACATAAATAGTTCCAAAAAGTGTTTTAAATTTTGTCTTCTTATTTGTCGTTTTTAATCTTATAACTTTACTATCAAGTATTTGATTTAACTTTCCACTATAATAATATTGGTAAAAAGTAAGTATCAATACCTTGCTTACAAACAATTCAAATATTGGTTTTAAGGCTTTTAAAAATGAAGCTGTAATAGTTCTAAAATTGCAATTTTCAATTTCTATGTCTATATTTGTTTGGAAATTTATTTTCATAGCCCGATTTTGTGTTATTTATCTGCAAAACAAATATATACATTTTTGGGCTATTTTATCGTCACTACTTTTTTACGCTATCATAAAGTTGATAACTTTACAAACAAATGACAGGAGAGCTTGATTATTTTTGAGAAACTATTTGACAGCAGTTTAACTATTAGATGATAAATCAGAGCTGAATTGTATGATAATAAGCCACTTCACTACTTTACAAATTGATTATCATTCAGCACCACTATTTTTGATGCGAGAACATTAACTCGCATTGAACAGATAGACGAACAATGACTAAGCCCCCTAATCGAGTAGGCGGTCGGCTACCGCAAAGTAGCCGATGCACCTCTCACACC
>JAOZQN010000326.1 GCA_029932195.1 Bacteroidales bacterium
AAAAAATAAAACATTGATTTACATCTTTTTATCAACTCCGAAACTTTAGTTAAGTTATTATTAAATATATTTTTAGTTTTAAAAATGCTCCTACTTTATACTTTATATTTCGGAGCATTTAACCCCCTAATTTAATTTATTATTATTTTTTTTGTGTAAACATTATTTTCTGTTTTTATATTGATAAAATATATTCCTGCTGGTTGATTTGAGATGTCAAACGTAGAGACAAGGCATGCCTTGTCTTTACTATAAATTATTTTACCTGTTATATCGGTGATTTCTAAACCCACAAGGTTTTTAAAACCTTGTGGGTTTGTAATTGTAAATATTCCATTTGAAGGATTTGGATAAATTGAAATTCCATTTGCAGATAAATCTGAAATTTTGCTTACAACACTAACAGTAACGAGCCATATTTGTTCTTCAGAATTTTCTGCAGTTACCGTATATTCTACAGGATTAGTGAAGTTTTGATATTCTCCACTTTCTGGCGAAATTGTAGCTCCTGCTGAAATTGTAATTTCGGGAGTTAAAGTTGTTAAATTTGTTCCTTCTGGGACTGTGATTTCAACAGTATGATTTACATCGTCAATATTTATTGAATTTTCATCAATTCCTATTAAATCAAAAGTAAGTATGTCATTTTCAGTATTTTGAACGGCGGTAACATTAATTGTCCAAATTTGCTCGTCTAAATTTTCTGCGGTTACTGTATATTCAAAAGGTGCAGAGAAGTTTTGTGCCTCACCAGTTTCTGGCGAAATTGTTGCAAATTCTGAAATTGTAATTGTTGGGATAAGATTTGTAATGTCTGTTCCAACCACGACTTCAATTTCAACAGTATGATTTACATCATTTATTGTAGCATCGCCAGTTTGTTCATCAAATACAAAAGTTAGAATATCATTTTCTGCACTTGATGTTTCTGAAACTGTTTTGGCAATAAAAATTTGATTAGCATCAGCCGGACTTGTTAAATTATCTCCTGCAAAAGTTATAGTGTATTTGAATTGTCCTGCCACATATACAGAGCCGTTTGGACTAATTGCAATTCCGGAAATAAAATCGCCACCATCGCTATTAGTCGTATTTGTAGATGTTTCTACCCATTGACATTCTCCAGCATTATTGTATTTTGCAAGAAAAATATCAGTGTAATTTTCTGCGTCATGCTCGTTTCCGTTGCCAAAATCTACAATTCCAACGTATCCACCGCCAACATATAAATCGCCTTCTGAATTAAAAGCTACTTTTTTGCTAATAATATCGCTTTCCCATTTTGTTGTACTTTCAAATATTTTGTGCCACGAGTAAGTGTTTGTGTTATCGTAATATACAACAAAACCCGATTGTGAGCTTGAAGCGATTGTTGTTCCGTTAAAGTCTATCTCGCCAGTAAAAGATGCAGTAACAGCAACGTTTCCACTGTTATCTATTGCAACACTAACAATGTCTTTTAATTTATCTCCACCTCCTGCTATGTGATTAACACCTGAAAAATCACCATCTGTTGAAATTACAGCAGAAAAAAGGTCAATACTTCCGACAGCAGTAAGAGTTGTTGTTCCTATAACAGCTTCTCCGACAAATGGTCCTGCAATTGCAATATTATCTCCATAACTATCCATTGCAAACACTCCTTGAAAGCTATTTCCTGAAACTTGTTTTGCCCACTGAATAGCTCCATCTGTATCAAATTTAGCAATAAAACCATCTTTACTTGAAGCAGCTGTCATTGAAGTTCCTCCAAAATCGGCTGTTGCTCCAAATGAGCCTGCAACATAAACATTTCCTGAATTATCTGTGCAAACTTCTTTTCCTTGTTCTGCATCTGCACCTCCTAATACTTTGCCCCATAACGCTGTTCCGTCTGAACCATCAAATTTTACAATTATTGCGTCCCATGTGCCCTGCACATCAAGCTCTGTTAAAGTTACACCATTTCCAAGGTCAATATTTCCATCAATATGACCAGTTATATAAACATCGCCATTTGCATCTGTTGTAACTCCAAATCCTTGGTCGTTCCAATCAGAACCAAAGCATTTAGCCCATTGAAAGTTATTTTGACTATCAAACTTAGCAATATATATATCATAATCTCCAACTGCTGTTGCGTAAAAATCTGTTCCTATTTGAAATTCATCTTCGAAGAAGCCAACTACATATATATTTCCGTCTGCATCTACGCATGCGTCGTTTACGATGTTGTTTGTGGAATTTCCTCCAAAACTGTCTGCCCAGTCCCATGTAGGGTTTTGTGCAAAACTACTTGTTGTAATAATTAAAAAAACACTTGTTAAAGTAAATAAAATTTTCATGTTAAATTAGTTTTAAATTAGTTTGTTAATAGATTTTTTATTTTTGCATTTTTAAACTCTTCTTCTTTTTTTTTATTAATTTCCTCAATTAATTTTTGAAGACTTTTATTTAGTTCTTCATTATGCAATAATTGCATTTCTATAAAATTATTTTTTTCATAATCTTCGCTTTCTAAATTGGTTTTTTGTTTTTTTTGCATCAAGAGTAAATTAAGAAAATAATGAATTAGTAAATTGATTTAATAATATCACAAATATAAGTTATTGTAATCTAATAAATCAAATAATTTACTAATACAAATAGGGAACATTACATGAAAAATAGTGGTACAAATGGGGAGCATCAGCGAGTTATATTGCTGAAAATCAGTGTTTGAAAATTAAAAAATCAAATTTTCAAAAATAGGGAAGTAATGGTGGATTTTATAATTATGAGTTATTAATTATGTCTGAAAAATACTTTTGGAAGTCAATTTCTGATGGGATATTTAGTTTTTTGCGAAGTCGTTTGCGAGCAGTATTAATTGTGCCAGCAGTTCGGAAGGTTATTAATGAGATGTCTTTGGTTGACATTCCGAGGTGTAAAAATGCACACAGTTTTTTTTCGTTTAAGGTTAGATTTGGAACTTTTTGGCTTAATTTTTCGTAAAAGTCATTATGCACTTTTTCGAAATAGAGTTCAAATTCTTGCCAATTATTTTTGAATATATTGACATTATATTTTCTAATAAATTTTTGAACTTGTTTTTTGCCGTCAGCATCTAAATTTTTGCGAATAGATTTGAAGTCGCTAATAAATTTATTTTGTAATTCTGCATTTTGCATTAGCTGAACTGTTTTTGAGGTCAATTCTCTATATTTCGTTTCTATTTCAATACGAAGTTTATCGTTTTCTACTTTTTGTTTTTCAATTTTAAATTTTTGTTTTTCTTTATTTTGATTTGCAATTAGTAATTTTTGTTTCGAGTTTTTTGCACGTAAAATAAAAATCATAACCATTGCAAATGCGAGAAGAAAGATAAATGCTATGGAAATACTGAGATAAATATTTAATTTATTCTTATATTTATTTTCGGTTTTTAAATATTCTATTTCTTGAAGATTTTTTTCTGTTTCGTATTTTATTTGTAATTCGGATATTTTTTGAGCACTATTTTCATTAAATATACTGTCATTATATTGTTTAAAAAGAACATAATATTCAAGTGCCTTTTTATAGTCATGTTTTTTAGTATATATTTTTGACATTAACTCATAGCTCTCAGAAATTTGTTTTTTATTATTAAGTTCAACTACAATTGAAATACTCTGCTCTAAATAATTTTCAGAAATTTCTAAATCATCAGTAAAGTAATAAACCGTCGAAAGACTTGAATAACAGCCAGCAAGATAAAGTTTCTTGTTTAAATTTTTAAATATTATCTGTGCTTCATTCAGGTTGTTTAGTGCTTTTTTGTATTGTTTGGTTTTGCTATATATTACTCCAATATTTGCCTGACATAGTGCTTCACCTAATCCATTGTTATTATTTTTATATATTATTAAGGCTTCATTATAATTTTCTATTGCTCTATCAAATTCATTTTGGTTTTCAAAAATAATTCCTAAATTATTTTTACAGGAAGCTACTCCCCATTTCTCGCCTGTTATCGTAAAAATACTATCAGCTTTTGTGTAGTATTTTATAGCAAGGTCATATTTTTTTATATCTGTATAAATATTTGCAAGATTTCCATAAGAATATGCAACACCTTTTAGATATACAATTTCTTCCGATTTATTTAAGGCTTGTATATGATATTCAGCTGATTTATCGTAGTCGCCTAAATCGGTATAAATTAAACCTAAATTAGATATGCAATTAATAACTTTTATATTATTATTATTATTACTATAAAATTCCATCGCAATTTTATAATATTCTATTGATTGTGAATAAAGATTATCTTTTTTATACAGTTCGGCTAATTCATGAATTACTTCAATTTCGGTTTCTTTAAGCTTGGTTTTTTGAGAAATTTCAAGAGCTTGATTTAGAAAAACAATACTTTTTTTAGGTATGCTATCTTCGTAGTATGCAGATAATTCAAATAAAATTTGGATTTTATCAGTTTTCTTTGCATTATTTAGTGAAATAAGAAGACTATCAACACTTTTTTGTTTCTGTGCATACAGAAAAGAAGTGCTGATTAGCAGTAACACAATGATACAGATGTTCTTTAACTTCATAAATAGAATTTAATTTTTGTGCAATATTTAGTAGTCAACTAAACTGGTTATACTAAACCGTTATCAAAATGACAATTTAGAAAATGAATTATTTTTGTTTTGTTTTTATTCTCAAAATTCTTGCATAGTCTAAGCTATGGAATAATTTTTAGAACAAAAATAAAGCTAAAAGAAACTTTTTATATTCGTTATCTTGATAGCGGTTTAGTATTAGGTCTTACAACAAAACCAACTGATTTAGGATTAAAAAACTTATCACTAATATTGTATAAATTTTTTTTCACAATTTGGTTTATTCTTAATTTGCAAATGTAAACAAATTCTTTATTTTTTGCAATTTTTAAAAAAAGTGAACCTATCAAAATATTAGTAGAACCAATTTTTTTTTAAATAAAGTGTAACCTTTTTGATAATTTTCATTAAGAGGATATAAAACATCTAAAAATAACCCAAAAACTATGAAAAAAATAACAATCCTCCTACTTTTTTTTGCAAGCATAAGCCTGCAAGCACAAGAGTTAAAAACAAAAATTGTTGCTGATTTTAGACCTTCTAAATATGCAAAAATATCTCCTGATGGAAAATACATGTTTGCAGAGGTTACAAACAGATTACGAGTTTACCAACTTAAAAACGATGAAGCCACATTACTTAGAACTTTTTATTATTCTGCGTATGATAAAAAGTTTAATGAAGATGGCAGTGTTTTGTTAGTTATAGGAACAAACGAGGGGAAAGTATCTATTTATCATGTAAATGATGGAGAAATCACACTTATTAGAATTTTAAAAGACATATTTGAAAGAAAAAAAACAGAGCAATACTCTGATATGTTCAAATTAAATTTTCTCAAAAAACATAAAAAATTTCATAAAGAAGTTATGTATATTAATTTCTTTGATAATGGAAACTATTTGGGAGTTTGCTATGCTTCATTTGGTGAAAACACTAAAATTTATTCAGTTGATAAAAATAACTTTACTCTATACAAAAGTATTCGTGCCTATGGTCGAGTTTATCTTTCAGATGATAAAAATTATTTATTTAGTAGTCACGAAAAATACATTAGAATTACTTCATTAAAAGCAGACGAATTAAACTCTGTGGAATTTAAGGCATATTATTATTCTTCTAGTGATGACTGGGAGGTCAGTTGGACTTTTTCACCTGATGGGAAATATTTTGCTTGCTCAAGACCCACTACTTACACCCAGATTTACTCAATTATAGATGGAAAGTTTAAATATGTAAGTAACCTACATGGTGAAACTACTCGCTTAGCATTTACTCCTGATGGAAAATATTTTATAAGGTGCCTTAAAAATAATGGTCTTGAATTATACTCAATTTCAAACAATAAATTTAATTTTATTAAAAGATTTGATATAAATGTTTATTTCAACTCCTCTAATAAATCTATTTATTTTTCAGACGATTGTAAAATTTTAACAATAGAAGACTGGCGTAACACAATAACATATTCTTTTTTAAATGAAGATTTTGACTTTTTAGAAGTAGTGAGTAAAAACTACACCTATATCCCTCGAAGATATATACTTGAAAAGACTTATAAAACAAATACAGAAACTTTTAAAACCTATTCTAACAACCAATACAATTACATAAAAGTAGAAATAGAATCAAAATATAACGATAGTATTACTTCTGCTGTGTTTTCTCCTGATGATAGATATTTATTTGCAAATTCAAATAATAATATTGAAATTTATTCAATTTCTGATGGAAATTTTAAGTTACTAAGAAGCACAACAAATAAAGATTCTGTTTTATCAAAATACAATAAATATTCAAAATATTATCATGAACAAAAACAAAATATTTCAAATAAGGATGAGACTATTTATTCGCCAAATGGAATGTATAAAATAGAAATTGATTATGAATACTTAAGATTTTTTAAAATAACCAATAAAGAGTTTAAGTTTATTCAAGAAATTGAAGACTATTATTATTATTATTATAAAATGTTTTTTTCACCAGACAGCAAATACCTAGTTAGAGTAACCAATCTTGATGGAATATTTATTTATTCTGTAAATAATGGAGGTTTATTTTTGGAAAAAAGAATAGACGATTTTAGTCGAGAGATAAACTATCTTGTTTTTTCAAACAATGGAAAATATTTAGCTATTTCAAGTACAGACGGTTTAGTTGTTTATGAATTAGAGTATTAATTTTTTTTCAAAAAAAAGTGTAACCTTTTTTATAATTTTCATTAAGATGGTATAAGTCTGCAAATACAAGATTTAGACTTCTTTTTTTTGGAGTAAGAATAGGCTCAATAATTAATAATATTTTTTATCAAAAAGAAGATGAAATTTATATTAGAAATAATCATCATGCGTTAGTTTTAAATTATAACATTTTTACCTACTAAAATACATATTTTTTACAATCTTATTTTTTTAATTTTATTAACTTTAATCTAAAATCATTATGAAAAATTATTTGTCAGTTATTAGCAGTTTATTAATTGCTGTTTTGTTATTTTCTTGTGGAAATACAGCAAATCAGCATGGAGAAGAAGAAAAAGAAGACAGTCTTAGCAGTGAAAATATTTTGGAAGAAATTGAATTTTCAAAATTAGATTTTGATATTCCTTTTGCCGATTATCAAATTAGCAGCAGTAAATCCGAAAAAATAGTAACAGAAAGTGGTAGCGAAATTGATATTCCTGCTAATGCCTTTGTTTTTGAAGATGGTACAATTTTTACAGGCGAAACCACAATCAAATACCGAGAAGTTATTTCTGCTGGCGATATTATTGCCTCCGATGTTTGCAATAAACTAATGCCACCTTAAAATTTATGATTTAAAGGTTTTTAGTT
>JAOZQN010000879.1 GCA_029932195.1 Bacteroidales bacterium
ACGACACTTTTTAAGAGGCTATTTTTGTATTAGGCAAGGCAAAAAATATTTGCATGCTTATATGGTAATCTTTTTTAACAAAGCATAATGCTAAATTGACCTCAAAAAGTGTCGTTTATATATGGTTAACTACTTATAATAACTTTATACTTTTTTTTAAAAAAATAGCAGACCTATAAGCCGAGTCCTGTTCCAAAACGAGTTTTGGCTTCTATCATTTATCTACGACTGCTATCACTAACAGCCTGTTACGACCTACCCCCCAACATCAAACGAGTAGTTTTTATTTTGTCCGAAGACAAAAATTGCTGGTATATTTGGTCTTTCAACTTATGGGTTGCACAGCTACTATGGTTGCCCACAGCACTGGTAAGCTCTTACCTTACCTTCTCACCCTTACCACAATACAAGACTGTGGTGGTTATTTTCTTCGCATTGCCATAAACTCACGTCCATCTACCGTTTCGGTAGCATAATACTCTATGTTGCCCGGACTTTCCTCTATTTTTATAAAAAAAACAGCGATAGAACGGTCTGCTATTATTATTTAGTTTATTTGTTTATTTATTGGTGTTATTATAAAGAATATTTAATGAGTCTAAATTTACATAGTCTTTATAATAGTCATAATTGCAATTTAATAATACTATACAAGTTTCTACATTACTTCCACTATTATTAATAATTGACTCCATTCTCATAAAAACTTTTTTTGGATAAATTATTTTTTGTAAATAATCTGTTTGAATTGATCTAAAATCATCCAGCTCTAAATCATAAGTTCTTGATAAATTACAATATTTAAAATTAACATTTTTTAAGTTTGCATTTTTAAATGAAACACTATCAAATGTAGCTCCTTCAAATGTTGAATATTTTAAATCAGCATCAGTAAAATCAATGTTTTTTAAATTACAATCTTTAAAAAAACCACCACTAAAAGTATTTTTCTCATTGAAGTAACTTGAAGTAAACGTAAGGTCCAAAAGTTTTGAATTCTCAAAACTACAATTATACATTTTTGCTTCAAGAAATGTAGATGATTTAATATTAGAATTATCTAGTTTAGTATTTATTAAATTTGCATAATCTAATTTTTTGTCAGAAAGATATAATTTGTATCTTTGTTCCATTCTCGTCTGATATTATTTTTTGATTGCTTATATCAATATGTGGAAGTATTATCCATTTATTTTGTGTTAATTCATAAAAAATAGGCGTAATAATAAAAATAATAAATACCAATAAATAAGGAAAAAAAATCATTAGTTTATCTAATTTTGTTTTATTCTTATCATTTTCTTTTAAAAAGCCATATTTTTTCTTTAACACTGTGGAATTAAAATATTTTTTATAAAAAATAATGAATGCTCCTATACTTGAAAAAATATATAAGAAAGTAAAATAGCTTAAAAAATTACGTAATTTAATTACATTAAAAAGAAGTATTATACTTGTTGTTAAAATAAGAGATAAAAAAATATAATTCTTTAATTTTATTGAACTTTTGTTTTTATAATATTTATATTGAGAGTAGAACAAAATAAGTATAGAACTCAGGGAGAATAATATAACAAAAAAATTAAACTGAATGATTATCTCTTCATCTATAAAAGGAATTGATAAATCAAATAATTCATTAAGTATTATTTGAGAATCTTTTATAATTAGTATTTTGAAAAAGATAAGAGAGTAAAAAATTATTCCTGCATTTAAAAATTTCTGATTATAACGGATTTTGTTGAAATTGTAATAACTTTATTTATAATG
>JAOZQN010000880.1 GCA_029932195.1 Bacteroidales bacterium
AATAAAAACTTGTAAAATAAAGACTAAAGATGCTCCGAAACTTCAGTTAATTATTCATTAATTCTTTAACTTTTAAAACTATGAAAAAAATTACTTTTTTATTCGTTGCTTTATGTTTTATAACTTTTGCAGCAATAGGTCAAACAACCTGGTATGTTTCCGAAAATGGAAATGATGATACAGGAGACGGAACATCTGAAAATGAGTGGGCTACAATAACTCACGCACTTGCAGATGTTGGTGTTGTAGATGGTGATATTATAAAAATAGAAGGAACAATTACCGAAGATGGAGATGTTACAGACGGAATAATTATCCAAAAAAGTGTAACAATTAAGGGAGAAAAATTTATTTATTCCACAGTGCAAGCTCACGAAGATTATGATGTTGCAGACAGACGAGTTTTTACTATTTATCCTGGATATGATGTTGTTTTTGAGCATCTTATTATCAAAAATGGAACTGCATCAAATTATAGTGGAGGAATTTTAAATTATGGAAACCTAACAATTGAAGATTGCGTAATTGAAGACAACACAACAGAAGATATGGGAGCAGGAATTTATCAAGAAGGAGGAAGCCTATCTGTAAATAACTGTTTGATTGATGGAAACCAAGCGGCAAATGGTGGTGGTGGAATTTATATTTATGATTGTAGTGCTAATATTACCAACTCCACAATTGCAAATAATTCTTGCACAGAAAATCTTGGAAATGGTGCAGGTATTTTGATACAAACAGACACGGAACAAAATGTTCTTTTTGAAAATTGCACAATAATAAATAATGTAGTTAATTTTAATTCCTATGGAGGAGGTATTTATTTATTTGCAAATGGAGGAAATTTGAATACTGAAATTGTAAACACAACTTTTACTTTTAATGAAGGTGCAGATGGAAATGGAATTTATCAAGAAGCTATGGGTGGACTAACTAATGATTTAACTCTACGAAACTGTATTTTAGATAACGGAACAGACGAAAACTATGCCACTACAGAAGCAGGAACTAACAATCTAACAAGAACATACACAATTTGTAGAGATGCTACAATGTCTGATACAGGAACAGGAAATTCAAATTCTACTGACCCACAACTTGGAATATATGGAGAGCATGGTGGACTTACTCCTACAGTCCCAATTTCGGAAACAAGTCCTGCAAAAAATACAGGAACTTCTATTGATGCTCCCGAATTTGACCAGCGAGGTTCGTTCCGTCAAGGCTTGCATGATATTGGTTCTTATGAATTTACAAACAGTCTCGCAGGAATTTATACCATAGATAACACACAACCGACCAATTTCCCTTCGGGAACTAATTTTATTAGTTTTGAAGATGCAATAAATGCCTTAAATGCTGGTGGAATATCTGATTATGTTACATTTTATGTTATGCCAGACCAAACTTTTGAAGAACCACCACTTTTAATATATACCACTGGAACTGATGATATGCCAATAACTTTTATGACCAACACTAAGGGAAATTCTATTATAAAAGGAACTGGTGGAATATTTGCAGGCGACGAACCTTCCTCTGAATCTGACATGATTTTAACTTTGCAAGAAGTGAATTATATTACCGTTTCAGGAATAGATTTTATGGATAACGAAACAAATACAACTCCCGAAGAAAAAATGGAAATGGGAATTGTGCTTTTTGATACAGAATACGTATTAATTGAAGATTGCAATATTTCATTATCTACCGACGGAGTAAGGTGTTAATAATTTGATATTTCATCAAAAAAAGTTCCCCCAGTTTTTG
>JAOZQN010000881.1 GCA_029932195.1 Bacteroidales bacterium
AACATTATATACGTAATAATCAATTAATTATAAACTCCGAAACTTCAGTTAAAGAATATGCTGCAAACTCAGTTATAATTTCTTCTCGAATTTTATTTTTACTGTAGAATTGGATTTTATCATCTCTAATATTTTCAATTTTTACGATAAATCCTGTATCCCTGTCAAGTTGGATATTTGGAATATCATCAATTACAGGCTGTTTAATATTTTCAAAATCATGAATTATTTTAAAGGTTTTAATATCTCCATTATTTTGATAATAACTTCTAAATGTAAGTTTAAATCCCAATGTAAAAGCTTTTATTCGTCCTCTTCCGTGTTTTCCATGATACAGTCTCCCTTTTGGACTGATTTTTTTTATAGCTTTTAAAGATCCTCCCAGTTTATCAAAAACTGTTTCTGCTTCTTTATGTGAAATTCCATGCCCATTATCTTCTATTTTTATAAAATCATAATGTCCAAGTTCATTTTTCTTTGATGTAATATAAATTTCAGAGGCATCTGCATCTAAACTATTCCAGATTAACTCAGTCAATGCACTTTTACCAGAAGCATTTGTCGCTTTTTCAATGAAATCATTTTGAGCTTTTAAATTTAATATTGCCATAAAATTATTTATTTTAAAGATGTTTTATTGTAATACATAACAAGTCAATTGGTGCAACACCACACCAGCTAACATACTAGCTTCAAAGAAAAAGATAGGTGCATATTATTTATCATGTTATCAGATATTTATCTTTTATCAATTTAATCATTTCAACTTCGTTCGGTAAATTAATTTTTGTTCTTGAAATTATAAATTGGTATCGTTTCTCTGCATTTTGGATAATTTCTAACCACGATTTTATATAAATTTTCACATTTGTTTTATTTATCATATGGCTAAATTCAAAACTATTCTGTCCGTTAAAATTATATAATTTATTATCAATTTTTGTTCCAAGTAAAATAAAAGTCCATTGAATTTTATCATTTGTAATTTCTGTTATAATATCAGTTGCATATTTCAATAATTGAAACAAATCCTCAGTTTTCACAATAATATTTGGTCGTTTTAGCTCCACAATCAGATTTTCAAAATATTCATCATTATCATTAAAATATTGTTTTGATAAAAACAAATCAACTCTATGATTATTAATAGTTTTGTTACCTAAACTGTCAGTATATTTTTTTATTATGGAACTTAATCGCATTTCTTCTACACCGAAAGTATAATCATCTCCAAAAAGCCACAAATTATCTGCAACAAGTTTATTTAAAGTTATTTCAAAAATTTTTAGACTAATATTAGCGTCAAATAAAATTAATTTTAATTCATGTAAAACTGTTAATCTATCTGTAATTAATTGAATAGAATTTATTATTTCGCTTAATGAATTTTCTTCAATTAATTTAGCAAGTTGATTTTGTTCTTCAAATGAAAGTTTTGCAATTTTTGAATAAACATTAGAAAAACTCGTATCACCTTCATTTATTAAATAAGGATAAGCAATTTTAGCAATTTTTAATTCTCTTTGTGATTTACAAAATTCATAAACAATTTTATAAATATTTTCTAAATTGTTAATTAATTCATCTTTGAATGTAACTGTATTAGTATCTTGTTGTTGCCAATCCTTTTGGGATTGATTTAGTTTGTCATATATTTCATCAAGCCAACAAAAATAAAACATATCTTCTTTTTTTGCATATAAAATATATATTGACTGAAGTTTCGGAGTTTATAATTAATTGATTATTACGTATATAATGTTTTTGC
>JAOZQN010000327.1 GCA_029932195.1 Bacteroidales bacterium
TTTTTAATAATTTTCCTAATTTTTAGAGAAAATAAAAATCATCATGTAGAGTAAGAAATTTTAATAAAAATAGCACTGTAAATTCTTTTTCTATATCTAAAAGTATTGTGGCATTACTTATTGGCATAGCAATAGAGGAAGGGAAAATTGAAAATTTAAACCAACGTGTAGATATTTTTTTTCCTCAATATAAAATAGAAGGCGATACTGCTTTAAGAATTATTGATTTAATGGCAATGAGTTCTGGATTGAGTTGGGACGAACGTTTTATGAATCCACTCTCGGATATTGCGATTGCATATTACGGTTCAAATTTGGATAGCCTAATGAAAGAGCAAAAAGTAGTGGATATGCCCGCAAAAAAATGGAAGTATCAATGTGGAAACACTATGGTTTTATTAATGATTTTGGAAAAAGCAACAGGAGTGCCTATTTATAAATATGCCGAACAAAAATTGTGGATACCAATTGGTGCAACCCACGAGGCTTACTGGGGCAAAAATTCTGAAAATGGACTTGCAAAAGCATTTTGTTGCTTTTATGCAACTCCACGAGACTTCTGTAAACTTGGCTTATTAGTCTTGAATAGAGGCTATTATAATGGAAAACAAATTGTTCCTGCCTCATTTATTGATACTATTACAAAACTTGCCACATGGATACAATATCAAAATAAAAATGTTGATTTTTATGGACTTCATTTTTGGATAACAAAATATCATAAAGTGCAAATACCTTATTTTTCGGGAATGTTTGGGCAATATATTTTTGTATTTCCAGAGCAAAATGCTGTTGTTGTGCGTTTTGGCGAAATGATTAACGAACTTAAAGTTTTGCCCAACCCTCCCGACGTCGCTTTATATTTAAAAGTTGCAGATAAATTTATAAAATAAGGCAAATTAAAATATCTTAAAAAAATATTATTTTTAAAACCTAATAAATCAAGAGCTTAAAGTTTTATTTAAAAACAATTGAAAAATAAATGAGAAAAAACTTGCATCTTTAAAATTAATGTTGTTCTTTTGTGAGTAAATACTAACTAACATACTTCAATCATGTTATCCGAAAGACAACAACAAATAGTAGAAGAATCAATAAAACTTATTTCTGAAAAAGGAATGCAAGGTTTTACGATAAAAAATTTGTCAAAAGCAATCGGAATTTCAGAACCAGCTATTTACAGGCATTTTAGAAGCAAAGTTGAAATTTTATCAACAATTTTAAATCAATTTATAGAAATGGCAAACTTTTTATCAGAAATGATGGTAAGTTCAAACATGAAAGCTGTAGAAAAAATTGAATTTATGTTCGGTAAAATGGTTGAGATTTTTACAGAAAATCCAGCTATTATTTCAGTAATTTTTTCAGAAGAGAGCTTTAAATACGAAAAAAGTTTAAAAACAATAATTGTTAATATTTTAAATAAAAACGAACAAACGATAGAAAATATACTTAAACAAGGACAAAATCAAGGACAAATTAGAACAGACATAGACGAAAAAGACTTGGCACTAATGACAATGGGAGCGTTAAGACTTATGGTAAAACGCTGGGATTTAAACAATCGTAACTTTAATCTCGAAAATAGAGGACAAAAATTAATAGCATCAATACAATTACTTATTTCAAAATAAAGATACAATTATTCGATCTATTCGGAGTGCGACTTAAAGTCGCACCCCGAATAAAAGAATCTCCGAAATTTAAAAATCGGTTTTTTTTAAAAACAACAGGTTAGTAAACATTCACTCACAAACAATTAAATAAAAACACTGAAAATGGAAAAATTATTAATAAAATTATTAAAAGCACCTTGGGTAATCCTTGCTTTAACGATAGTAATAAGTGCTGGTTTCTTTTATTTTATGAGCCAAAATTCAAAAATGGAAACAGACCTTGACAAATATATGCCACAAAATCACCCAGCTTTTGTGTATAGCAATCAGGCGGAGGAATGGTTTGGAATAAACGACGGAATTATTGTTGCTTTGGAAAATAAAAACGGAATTTATAACACAGCAACTCTCGACACACTGAAAAAACTGACAAAACGTCTCCAAAAAATGGACGAGATAGAAAAAGAAGATGTAACTTCGTTATACACAGCAGATAATATCATAGGAACAGAAGACGGAATGGACGTAAAAGCTTTTTTCAAAAAAGTTCCTAAATCGGAAGAAAAACTGAATAAATTGCAGGCAAACGTAAAAAATAACGAAATGGTTTACGGCAGGCTTGTTTCAGAAGATGAGACAGTTACAGTAATTATAGCAGAAATTAGAGGCGATGTTTTTACGCAAGAATTTTACAACGAAATTTTGGAAACAGTCGCTGAATATCAGACAGATGACATTATTGTGCATGTAGCAGGTCGCCCTATTGTGGAAGGCACAATGGCACTTCTCGGACCTGCCGACATGAAAAAGATGGTTCCTATTGTGTTATTGGTAATTACGCTCGTTTTGTTCGTAATGTTGCGAAGTATCAAAAGCACAGTTTTAACTATGGCAGTCGTGTTTTTTAGCACTTTATGGGCGTTTGGGCTTATGGCTCTTTTAAATGTGCCAATTTACGCAGTTTCCACAATGATTCCCGTAATGTTAATCGCAATTGGAGTCGCCGACGGAGTTCATTTATACAGTCATTTACAATTATTTTTGCGAAAAAATCCGAAAGCCACAAAATACGAGGGGGCATCGGATATGATAAAAAATATGTGGAAACCAGTGGTAATGACCTCAATAACAACTTCGGTAGGATTTATTTCGTTACTAACATCGCAAGTTTATCCGATAAAATATTTTGGAATTTTCACTGCTTTTGGCGTTTTGGCAGCAATGTTATTTTCGTTACTTCTTATTCCTGCGGGGATTATGATTTTTGGTTTGCCAAAAGTGAGACAAATTAAAGCGACTAAATCTGATAAAAATACAAGTTTTGCTTCTCGTTTTGCAAATATGATTATAAAAAGAAAAACGGTTTCTATTGTTGTAACAGCCTTATTAATAGTTGCTTCTATTGTAGGAATGCAAAAAATCTGGATTAATTCAAGTTTCCTTGATAAGTTTGAAAAAGACAGCGAAATTGTTTTAACAGATAAATTTATAAACAGTCATTTTGGCGGAACTACAAGTCTCAATTTAATTCTTGATGCCGACGGCAAAAAAGATGCTTTCAAAAATCCAGATATTTTGAAACTTGTTGATAAAATGCAAAGCACTGTTGAAAAAGATGTTAAAGATAAAAATGGCGAAATTATTGTCGGAAATTCGTTTTCGCTAACAGATTACATCAATCGTATGAACAAGGTGATGAATGCTGATAAAGAAGAGTTTAACATAATTCCAGATACCAAAGAAATGGTTGCACAATATTTATTATTGTATGAAATGTCTGGCGACCCCGAAAATCTCAACAAAGTTGTTGATTACGATTACGAAAAATTAAATGTAACTTTTCAGCTCAAAAGCGATAATTCTAAGGCAATTAATTCTACACTTGCGGTTGTAGAAACTTTTGAAGAGGATTTTGAAAAACTTGGAGTTAGCATAAAATATGCAGGAAGTGGTTATAAAGGCTTAGTTTTTACAGAATTAATCCTCGAAGGACAAATAATGAGCTTAATTTTATCATTATTAATAGTTGTTACTTTGTTATCACTAATGTTTAAAAATTTCAAACTCGGTTTAATTGGTTCAGTGCCAATTGTTATAACTGCCGCTTTGAGTTTTGGAATTATGGGATTTTTAAATATTCCACTTAACACAACTTCGGCACTTTTATCAAGCATTGCCATTGGAATTGGAATTGATTATGCCGTCCATTTTATAGAGCAATACAGGCATAACGCAGAAATGACTGGCGATAAAATGCTTACAGCACAGAGGACTATGGCACATTCGGGCAGGGCAATATTATTTAATGCAATTGTAGTTATAGCAGGATTTATGGTATTATTATTTTCAGTATTTCCACCAAATAGAGAACTTGGAGCTTTGGTTTCGCTAAATATGTTTACCAGTTTTGTAGGAACACTTACAATAATGTTAATACTTTTATATAGTGGTAATTTATACTTTAAAAAGAAATGATTTAATTATTTAATGGTTCAAAGGTTCAATTATACAATTTATTTTTTATTGAACCATTATATCTTTGAATCTTTAAATCATTAAAAAAAAGTAGGTTAATAATGCAGACTTTCCAAAGTGCCAAAAGGCACTTGGAAATGTCTTA
The DNA here is from genome assembly GCA_029932195.1 of Bacteroidales bacterium. GTDB lineage: Bacteria > Bacteroidota > Bacteroidia > Bacteroidales > JAOZQN01 > JAOZQN01. Next base: position 4,237 of record JAOZQN010000327.1, read on the forward strand.
AAAACAAATTTAATAATTTATATGAATAGTATTTTTAATAAAATACAAAAAATTTATACCAACTACGGTAAGTCGGCAGATGAAAAGAAAAAGATTGTTTTACTAAATTCAATTTCCATTTTAGTATTAGTTTTTTTTGCTTTTATATCTATGATGGCTTATGTAAAAATATCATCTCCTATTTTAGGACATCTATTTTTATTTAATGTGATAATTATTTTAATTACAATTCCAATATCAAAATTATTAAATGCAGATATAAGTAAATTTATTATTTCTATGTTTGTTCCAGTTGCTTTTATAATTGAGGTAGCTTATGCTAAATCTATAAATATAACAGATGATTTAATTTTTTATTTAGCTCCACGAATGGTATTAACTATTACAATTATTATCCCAATTCTACTGTTTGGATACAAGGAATTAAAAAAAACAATAATTGCAATAACACCAGGAATAATTGTATTTATTTTTTATGATGTGATTCACTCTTGGTTTGATGTTTATTTAACCGATTTGCCATTTAACGCAGAGTCATATAATACATTTGTAATGATGGTTATTTCGTTTTTCATTTTAGTAACTTTAAGTATTTTATCTTTACAGTTTATTAATTTTAAAAGTGAACGTAAATTATTGGAAATGAATAATGAACTTGCAACTTCGGAAGAAGAACTTAAACAACAAAACGAAGAGATTTCAGCAATAAATGATAATTTAGAAGAGCAAAAAGATTTTGTTAAGCAAAAAAATCAAAATATAATTCAAAGTATCAATTATGCAAAACGTATTCAAAATGCAATGTTGCCAAGTTTGGATATACTTAAAAATAACTTTACAGATTATTTCTTAATATATAAACCTGCACGAATTGTTAGTGGCGACTTCTATTATTTTAATGAAACTGAAAATGAGATAATTATTGCTATTGCCGACTGCACAGGACACGGAGTTCCTGGAGGTTTTATGACTATGCTCGGACAGTCTTTTTTAGACCATATTATTAATAAAAATAAGACAATAGATACGGGACAAATTTTGGGAAAACTCCGTTCTATGATTATGAACTCTCTTAATCAAATAGATATGCAATCAGAAACAACAGATGGGATAGATATTGCTATTTGTAAAATGGAAAAATCAAGTTTGAAAATTCAATATTCGGGAGCACATAATCCTATTATGCTAATAAAAAACAAGCAGACCGAAATAATAAAAGCAGATAGAATGCCAATAGGAATTTATCCAAAAATGAAATCTTTTAAAACTAACAGCCGAAAATTAGAAAAAAATGATTTAATATATTTATATTCTGACGGTTTTCAAGATCAATTTGGTGGAAGTAATAATAAAAAATATAGACGTAATAAATTCTATAAATTACTAAAAACAAATGCAAATAAACTAATTAAAAAACAAAATGAAATTATTAAAATAGAATTGCAAAATTGGATGGGAAATAATAAACAAACAGATGATATTCTTATTTTAGGAATAAAAATATAACAGTTTATTATTAATTATCCTTTAATTTACGAACCTTTTAAAATTAAAAAAATGAAAAATTTAATGATTAAAACAGTAGCTATTGTATTATTAATTACAATGAGCATAGGTGCAAGTGCACAACTAACAGGAAGACAGATAGTTGAGGAAGCATACAATAGACCAGAAGGCAATGACAAAACTTCTACTCTCACAATGACTCTCACAAATAAGCAAGGCAAACAACGGGTGCGAAAAATTAGTCAATTTTCCAAAGATTTTGGCACAGAGGAAAAAAGCATAATGTTTTTTCAATCGCCAGCAGACGTAAAAAACACGTCATTTATGAGTTGGAGTTATGACAGTAACAAGGCTGATGACCAATGGATTTACTTGCCTGCACTGAAAAAAACAAAACGAATTTCAAGCGATAGCAAAAACGATTATTTTATGGGTTCAGATTTCACTTACGACGATTTAGGAGACCGTAAACTTGATGCTGACAAACACAAATTATTAAAAACAGAAACTGTAAACGGAAAAGCTTGTTATGTTGTTGAAAGTATTTCTAAAGACGAAGATTATATATATTCAAAAACTATTACTTGGATAAATAAAGCTAATTTTATAGGAGTAAAAAAAGAATTTTATGACGAAGATGAAGATCTTTTGAAAATTTTAACTATAAAAAAATATGAGAAAATATCAGGTTTTTGGATTGTTACAAATTCTGAAATGAAAAACATTCAAAAAAATCATACAACAAACATGGTTTTAAGCGAAGTAAAAATAAATACAGGTATATCTGCGTCAAAATTCACTGAAAGAATGATGACAAGAGGATTGTAATTATTTAATGGTTCAATGATTTAATTATACAATTTATTCTTAAACCTTTGAATCATTGAAAACTATGAAAGAAAATATAATATTAACAAAGACGTATTATTTTGCACTTCCTGTTATAAAATTATATAAAAATTTAGTTAAAAAAAAAGAATATACATTATCAAAACAAATACTTAGGCATATTGAAACAAATAATAGACAAATCTAAATCGTTAATTATTTGTTTTAATATACCTAATAAACTTCAAAAAAAAGAGTTATGAAAAAATTATTAATATTTCTGCATTTGTTATTTTTGATAAGTGCGGTTTCGTTTGCACAGTCGCCAGATTTAATAATAGGAAAATATCATTTGCCTAACAATTTAGATATTGAAATTTTAAAAAAAAACAATAAATATTTCGGTAAAATAATTGCATTAAATGGATTTGAAAACGGACAGACAAAAGATGTGAAAAATCCTGAAAAATCAAATCGTAGTGACAAATTATTAGGAAAGGTAATTATTAAGAATTTAGAATACGATTTTAAAGAAAAAGAATGGATAAACGGGAGTATGTATGGTGCGGAAAAAGGTATGTTTTTCGACTTGGAAATAAAAGAGAATAAAAAAGATATTATTGTAATAGAAGCGTCAAAATATATCTTTTGGAAAACAATGGAATGGGAAAAATTATAGTTTTATAAAACTAATTTTGTTTTACTTATGAAAGCATATTTTTCCAATATAATTCCAGAATTGAAAAAAATTAAGCAAATTAAAATTAATAACTGAAGTTTCTGACTTTCTAAATCGGTGATAATAAAATTGTTAGAAA
>JAOZQN010000882.1 GCA_029932195.1 Bacteroidales bacterium
CTCAAACTTTAATAATTTTGAAAGCCTTTATTTTTGAGTTTTTAGGAGTGCCCTTCAATTCTAAAATTACAAAAAAGCCTTGAAATTGACACCCGTGAAAAACGCCCTTTTTTATTATTGATTTTCTTCCAAGTATTCGCTTGAAAAAAGAAAATCGTCATAAGGATAGCGAGTAATATGTATTTTTCTCACTTCGTCGTAGAGCATTTTTTTCAGTAAGTCTAAATTTTTCTTCTTTTTAGCAGATATAAAAATACAGGGGGTGTTGCTTTTTGCAATCCACATGTTTTTTAAATCATCAATATTATAATTATCCGAAGTTACAGGAGTTAAATCAAACTCGTCTTTCTCTATGAAAGTATAAGCATCTATTTTATTGAAAATAAGAAATGTAGGTTTGTCTGCTGCTCCAATATCGTGGATAGTTTTTTGCACGGTTTCTATTTGCTCCAAATAATTTGAATGAGAAATATCTACCACATGTAGCAGTAAATCAGACTCTCTAACCTCATCAAGCGTAGATTTGAACGATTCTACAAGATGATGTGGCAGTTTTCTAATAAAACCAACAGTGTCGGACATTAAAAATGGTAAGTTTTTCACAACCACTTTTCGGACGGTAGTATCGAGCGTTGCAAAAAGTTTGTTTTCTGCAAAAACTTTGGATTTACTCAAAACATTCATCAGCGTAGATTTGCCTACGTTTGTGTAGCCTATGAGTGCCACACGAATAGAGCGTCCTCTGTTTTTTCGCTGAGTTACTTTTTGCCTGTCAATTCGTTCTAAGTCTTTTTTCAGCTTAGTAATTTTATCTCGGATAATTCTCCTGTCTGTTTCAATTTCTTTTTCGCCAGGTCCTTTTAGTCCTATTCCTCCTTTTTGGCGTTCTAAGTGAGTCCACATACCTTTCAGACGAGGCATAATGTATTGATATTGAGCTAATTCAACCTGTGTTTTGGCATGTGCCGTTTGAGCACGTTTGGCAAAAATATCTAAAATTAAATTTGTGCGGTCTATTACTCTGCACTCCAATACTTTTTCAATATTTCGCAGTTGCGAGGCAGATAATTCGTCGTCAAAAACAACGAGGTCTATTTCTTCTGCTTCAACAAGAACTTTAATTTCGTTTAGCTTACCACTTCTAACATAAGTCTTATTATCAGGATTTTCCAAACGCTGTATAACTTTTTTTACAGTAATAGCACCAGCTGTGATGGCAAGAAATTCCAGTTCGTCTAAAAATTCTTTAACTTTATTTTCCTTGTCTTTTTTTAATGATACTCCTACGAGTATCGCTTTTTCTTTTCCCATTTTTACGATTTTATTATAATTTACAAAATTAGCATAAAAAAAAGAATAAAAAAAGCGAACTGTTTAAAGTTCGCTTTTTTTGTTGGAATAATTATAGATTTTAATTTTTAGGCTCATTACAATTGTTTACGCACCAAATTTAATTCTATGTTTTACAACAGTAAATAATCTGTCTGACAGTCTTTTTAATTTATGCAACTTTGTTGCATAAATTAAAAAGGCTGTCAGACAAGTTTGAAAAAGCACTTTATTGAAAAATATTAAAAATATATTTGGTGCGTAAATAATCGTTATGAACCAATTTTTATTTGTGTTTTTACAAAAATACATTGCTTGGACGATAATTCCCCTCCCCCGAAAATTAGATAGTATGATAAGTAGATAAATTTTACTTAAATTTAGGTAGTCCCTACACAACAGTGTTGGTTAATAGAAAATAGAGAAATATTACCAA
>JAOZQN010000883.1 GCA_029932195.1 Bacteroidales bacterium
AGAAGGAGGCAAGTCATTGATTACTAAATTTGTCCAACTTTACGTGGGTAGCCAATATTTTTGTCGGTTTCGTTTGAAAAAATACTGATTTTACCCTTTATGTGTGTAAACTTTACGGCATTTGTCAGCAAGTTTCGTAAAATTGTTGAGAGCATATTTGCATCTGCTAATATTTCTGTTTTTTCCGATATTTTATTGGTAATTTCAATTTCTTTATTCCCAGCAAAACTTTTAATCGGATAAATTATTTTTGTTGTAAAATATTGTAAATTAATCTTCTCAGGATTAAATACTATTTGTCCGCTGTGAAAACTTGCCCATTTTAATAAATCATTAAGCAATTCATAAGTTGCTACTGATGTGTCTCTTATGATAGAAACCATTTTTTTTGATTTTGCTTTATCATAGCTGTCAATTGCTCGGTATAAAATTTCGGAGAAACCAATTAAGGCATTAAACGGACTTCTTAAATCGTGAGAGATTATCGAAAAAAGTTTGTCTTTTTCAGCATTAATTTGTTGTAATTCAAGGTTTTGTTTTTTTATTTTTTGCTCACTTTCAATCTGAACCGTAATATCTGCAATTGTGCCAATTGAACGTTTGGGTTTTCCTGCTTCGTTGTAAGTTGTTTTGCATCTTTGGTTTACATGTTTTATTTTTTCGTTTTTTAATTTTAAACGATGCACAATATTATAATCTGTTTTATTTTTTACTGAATTTTCAAAACTTTTAAAAACAAATTCTCTGTCGTCTTTGTAAATTATGTCTGTAAATATTTCATAATTTGCAGGAGTTTTTTGTGGTTCTAAACCAAAAATCCTATAAATTTCATCAGACCATAAAAATTTGTTTGTTCTGTAATCCAATTCCCAATGTCCGAGATGTGCTGTTTTTTGGGCTTCTTTTAGTCGTTTTTCGTTAATTTTTAATGCTTTCTCTGTCTCTTTTTGTTTTGTGATATCTGCCGTTGTGCCAAAAATAAAAAACTTTTTGTTTTGTTTTATATTTCTACCTTCTGAGCGAAACCATGCTGTTTTTCCGTCTGCTTTTATTACTTCGTATTCAAAAAAATCTGTTGTTTTAGGTGATGAAAATACTTTTTGAAATTTCGCCTGAATTTCTGGCAAATACTCTGGTTTTACGTATTCAAAAAACCTGTTCCAATCACTTTTTATTGTTCCTTTTGGAAGTCCGAGCATTTCGTCTACTACTGGCGAAATATATGTTTCTTCAAATTCGTATCTGTCATTAATTTTTGCTTTCCAGATAACTATTGTTATATTCTCGGATATTTGTTTAAAGTCTTCGCTTATATTGTTTTTGTTTTCAGAATTTATCATGCCTTTTTTTGAATTAAAATTTGAAATTAAAAAAAAGCGTGGAACTGTAACTTATTCGACTATCAGGTATCGCCAAACACCCCCAAGAACAAATAAGAACAGCCCACGCCATAGGCATGAGCATTCGTCTTATTTCTTGTTCTTGTTAAATTTGGCGATTTTGATAGTCAAGAAAATAATATAAACGCTTTTTATATTTATATTTATTATTTTATCTTATATATTTTTATTTAATTTATTAGTTAAAAAGGATTTACAATCGTTAATTTTTGTTCAATTATTTTGCTGTGCTGCATATCTATTTTAATTTAAAATGCAAATTTACAAAATTTATTATTTATTTTGTTGTTTTTATTTTATTTTATTTTTTGGTAGTGTTGTAAATTGGTAGTTATGCACCACGTTACTAAATCCCTGCGGGATAT
>JAOZQN010000884.1 GCA_029932195.1 Bacteroidales bacterium
TGTTTAAATCGTATGGCATTGTTTTTTGTTTAAATTGTGCTTAATCTTAGTTGGTTGCCCGAATCATTGCAAGCCGTGTGGGTTGCAAAGTTGAGTCCACTCCGACAAGCCTCTTTTTGCCAAACTCAGCGTTATAAATATTTTTTCAATCCTCATTATCAATAAGATAACTGCGGTTAAAAAAAGATTTATGCCTTGATTTTGACAAAAATAGACTTCTCGGAGTGGACTCAAAGTTATAACTATTAATATTTTCTCATTAAGTATAATGTCCCTTTATTTTTTCCTATTGTTTCTATTAAATTTTCATTTTTCATATATGCCAAATCTTTCTTGATTGTATTTCTTGAAAAATCAGTTAAATATTTCATTAAATCACTAATTTTCACAGGTTGGTCTTTTATAATTAACTCTTTTATCTGTTTTTGCCTGTCATTTAAGTATGTTTTTGTATCCTTATAAATTTCATACTTCTTCTCCAAACGTTGAATTAATATTGACATACTATCTAAGAAATATAACACCCAGTTGTCTATTTTTTCCTTTTCGGTATATCTGTTTTTTTGTCCTTCCATTAAAGCTTTGTAATATTCTTTTTTACTATCCTCAATTACTTTTTCAAACGAAACATATTGAACAAATAAATATTCCTTCTGTAATAACAAAAGAGTAGTCAGTAGTCTTGATAATCTGCCGTTTCCGTCTTGAAAAGGGTGAATTGATAAGAATTCATAAACTAATATTGCAATTATTATCAATGGGTGATTTTCAGCTTCGGAAAAACTGTTATTTGTCCAAAGTATGAGTTCTGACATTTCTTTGTTAACCAAATGAGGTTCTGTTGTTCTAAATATTATTCTTTGAGTTCCGTCGGGATATGTTGCAACAACTTTATTGGTCAATTGTTTATACTTGCCTTTGTGTCTTTCATCTTTATGACTGTATCGTAGTAATATACTGTGTAGTTGTTTTATGAAATTTTCAGTTAGCTCTATATTTGCATAATTGTCAATTACAGTATCTAAAGTTTCCCAATAACCTGCAACTTCTTGTTCATCCCTTGTTTTTAATTTATCAATATTGATATTGCCTATAATTTTTGCAATTTCTTTATCAGTTAATTTAACACCTTCAATTCTTGTAGAAGAACCGATACTTTCAATTGTTGCGATTTTTCGTAGCTCTTGCAAATAGCGGTTTTCTTTTGTCTCTAAAATATTCCACTTCCCTTTAAAAGTATCTATAAAACTTATCTTCTTTAAAATTTGCTGGCTTGTTTTGAAACTAAAATTTAATTTTTTATTTATTGAATTATCCATATTGTATCTATTTATTATCCAAATAATTTTATCGCAAAGATATTAAATATCCACAATATATCCAAATGTATCCATAATATTATTATTCTATATCATTAGACTTTGGATAAAAATAATTTTAAATTTACGATTTACGATTGGTGGACACCTGAAAAATAAATAAATAAATCAAAAATAATTTTAAATTTGAAAAAAACATGATAAAATACTGACTTAATTTTGGACTTTGGACAAAAAAACAACCGACATTAAATGATTAATGCCTTATTAACTGCATGTTAAATATTTTTTATTTCTTAAAATTCAATTATCTTGGGTTTTGAGAAACAAAACAATAATTCTCAAAACCCTAACCCAGACAAGCTGGAAAAGTTTTGAAATTATGAAATTACAGACCTCAAAAAGTTGGTTTGTAAAATTGGACATTTTTAATGTAGTAAT
>JAOZQN010000328.1 GCA_029932195.1 Bacteroidales bacterium
CATATATAAACGACACTTTTTAAGAGGCTATTTTTGTATTAGGCAAGGCAAAAAACATTTGCATATTGCTTATATGGTAATCTTTTTTAACGAAGCATAATGCTAAAATAGACCTTCAAAAGTGTCGTTTATATATGGTTAACTACTTATATATTAGGAAGTAAAATAACTAAAATTCAATGATTTAGAATTTCAACAAAATCGGCTACTTTTTGGTAGTCGTCCGCCTACTCGATTAGGGGCTTTATTTATCTAATCCAGATAAGTAGCATCTTACCATATTTGAATAAGGTGCTTCATTTTTTGTTGCATTTTCAATAAAATCTTTGGCATCATTCATTAACATTTTTAGTGTATCTTTATCAAATTCAATATCTTCTACATTTATTGCTTTTGTTCTAATTGTAAGTTTATATTCTAAGTCAATTAATGATTTTTCCTTCTTAACTTTTGTTAAATATTTATCCCTTGTTTCATTTAACCTTTCTAATTTACATATTTCTATTGTTTTAGTGCCTTTATCTGAAATACCATATGGCACGGCATCATGAAATTTGATATGCTTTTCTGGGTTTTCCAATAAAGGGTTAATTAATAATGTATTTTCGAATGGTTCAAGTTTGCAATTGTGATTTTTAGTCCTTTTGTCAGGTTTTTGTAAAGGAAATAAATTCCCCTTATTACCATTGCAACCTTCGCATGCAAAAAATAAATTTTCCCACACGTAAGCTAACCAGTAATATCCAGGATAATTTAACTTTTCTCTATTTTGTTTATAAGCGGCTTTGGGTCTAAAATGTTCAACAACTCCATATCCAAAAGTATTTTCAGTATATTTTTTATTTTTCTTTCTGTTTTTGATTTTAGTCTCACAATAACAACATTTATAGTGTTGGTCTTTCATTATTTGCTCTTTTGCAACGGGCTTGTTATAAAGACCTTGTGCTTTAAATGAAAAAGTTTTACCATCAAAGTCTTCATTATTTGTGATTACTCTATTATAAATGTCGCAATTATTTAATGTTTCAGTTTCTCCATTATTTAGTAATTCATCTTGTTTTTTATCACATAATTTTTTATATGTATCTTTATCCCAGTTTTTTATAAGCGGTCTTGGAATAGATATAGATTTTTTAATTTTAATCATTTTCTTCTGTGTTTTTTAAAATTTCAATTATTTTATCTATTGCAGAATGAGCTTTTATTTCATATCTTGTATCACCTACTGGCATATTTTCAAGCTCTTTTTCTATTTGCTCTAATTTCAATTTGTCATTTTTAGTCAATTCTTTTTTTGACAGTATTTCATATTTTTTATCAAGTAATTTAGTTGTTATATCTGAGCGACTGCTTTTTAATCCAAATAAATCACTTGTAAGTATTTGGTCTATTCGCCAATTTTTAATATCTTGTGGATTGTTTTCAATAATTACTTCATCTCTAACTTTTTTTAATAATACTATATTTGCATTTTCTGCTGATTGAACAACTAATGGACTATGTGCAGTTGCAATAAATTGAGTATTTGTAAATGTCTTGGTTAAGAAATTAATTAATTTTTTTTGAAAACTGGGGTGCATATGTAAGTCTATCTCGTCAATTAAAACTACTGCTGGTTCTGTTAAAGGTTTGTCAGAAAAAGGATAATGTTCAAATAATTTACGGGCTAAATCAACTGTCCAAGCAATTAATGACTTATATCCTAAGCTTAATTCATGGATACTTACCCAACCATAGTCAGTTTGACAAAATAGTTTTGGTATCATTGCATTACTTCTCCCAACCTTTTTTATTTTAAAATTATGAATTTCATTTTTAAATAACTTTTTTAATATTTGCTCAACTTTTTTATAATTCTTATTACTTTGTTCGTTTTTGAAATAATCTTGGTTTATAAACCATTCTTCTGCATTAGTAAGTTGGGCACTATCATCAAAAAGGCTTATAAATGCAAATTCTGATTTTTCAACAGATAATGCACTTTCGCTAATAAGTCTTGCTGCTCCGTATCCGTAACTATTTATATCCAAATAACTCTTATTCCTTTTATCTGTCCTAATTTTTCCTTTGATTATGTCAAAATCTTCATATATTTCGTTTATTTGATTTGATAAATTTTCTGAAATAGAAACTAAATATTCAAATTTTGGTATTCTTTCAAAATTGCGTATGAAATATTGAAAATCAATATACTTTTCGTAAGAATTAAAATAATTTTCATTTAATTGCAATGCACATAGAGCTAATGCTTTTAATAATGTTGTTTTTCCAGTTCCATTATCGCCAATAATAATTGTCCATCTTGCAATATCACCATTCGTATCGGTAAGTTTTAGCTCTTGTGTATTACCAAAGCATCTGACATTTGTAAGATTTATTCCTTTGAAATATCCAAATTCTTTAATTTGCAAGTAATTTTTTAGAATTATAAAGTCTTTGTCTACCTTTAATTTTTCTATTTGATTTTGAATTCTTTCTAAAAGTAATTCCAAAAAATCATCTTGTTCAACAAAGCCACTTCCAAAAACATCTTCAATCGTTGAATTTTTATAATGCTTTTGAAAAGCTTTATCGTATGTTTCTATAAAAAAAGATAATCCAATTTTGTCAAATTGCTGTTTACAGACTTGCTCAAAGTTTTTATTTGTTATAACATAAAAACCTTCATTTTCGATGAATTTTGCATTAAAGACAATATCCATTTTTTTGTCTTTTAATGTTTTTTCAATTATCGTTTTAATTATGTTTATAAATTCAGTTATTTTCATGTTTTTTTATTTAGTTGAGCATATTGCCCGAATCATTATGAGCTGTGTGGGTTGTAAAGTTAGTTGTTTTTTTGAAAATTCCAATTTAATATTGCTTTTTTTTTAATTTATAGTTTTACTTGCAAACTGTAGGAACAAAAGGGACTCCATCAAAATTTTATAAGTTTAAGTAATTCTGTTGCATTCATTTTGCCAGTAGTATCAGTTCCGTCCAATAGATTATCGGCAAGCTTGCGTTTAGATTTATGCAATTTAAGTATCTGCTCTTCAATAGCCCCTTTGGTTACCAGACGATAAACAGTAACAGGACGAGTTTGTCCTATCCTGTGTGCCCTGTCCGAAGCTTGGTCTTCCACTGCAGGATTCCACCATGGGTCGAGGTGGATAACATAATCGGCGGCAGTAAGATTTAGTCCCAAACCTCCTGCTCGCAAGCTGATTAAAAATACATCGCCTTCGCCTGATTGAAATTCGTTAATATTTTGCTCTCGTTTTTTAATAGGAGTGCTACCATCAAGATATTTGTAGGAAATATTATTTTGGTCTAATTCTTTTCGCACAATTGTTAGGAATTTCACAAACTGGCTAAAAACAAGCACTTTATGACCACCTTCAATAATGTCTCTAAGTAGTTCCATAAAAACTTCTGTTTTAGAACTTTTTATTTTGCTGTCCTTCACCACAAGTTGCGGGTGGCAACATGCCTGACGTAGCTTAGATATTTCGGCAAGAATTTGAAACTGTTTGTGTGAGTCTGGGCGTTCATCGCTTTCTAATTCTTCAATAGCCTTTTGTCTAATAGCCTCATAAAAAGCTATTTCATCTTTACTCAAATCAATATTAATAGTTACTTCTGTCTTTTTGGGTAGTTCGTCTAAAACTTGTGTTTTTGTTCGGCGAAGTATAAATGGTTGAATTAGCTTTTTGAGTTTTTTCCTTGCTTCTGGTTCAGTATTAGCTACATAGCGTAGATTAAATTGCTCTGCCGAACCTAATAGTCCTTTATTTATAAAATTAAATAAATTCCACAATTCTCCTAAATGATTTTGAACTGGTGTTCCAGTAGTAATAAGTTTAAAATCAGATTTTAGAAGCATTGCTGCTTTAGATGTTTTTGTGTTATGATTTTTTATAGCTTGTGCCTCGTCCAAAATAACGGTATTCCATTTTATTTCGGATAACATTTCCGATTCGCTTTGCAATAAACCATACGAACTGATTAAAACATCAAAAGGTTTTAGCTTATCCAGTTTTTCTTTACGATTTCCTGTTCGGAAAATAATAGGGTTTAGAGTGGGAGCAAATTTTTGTATTTCGGCAAGCCAATTTCTTGCTACTGAGGCAGGTGCAACAATTAAAGCAAAGCCATCAGAAGCCCGTTGCAATAGTATTGCTATTGATTGCATTGTTTTTCCGAGTCCCATATCGTCGGCAAGACAAGCTCCTACTCCCCAAGCGGCAAGTTGCGAAAGCCAATTATATCCAACTACCTGATAATCTCTTAGTTCTGCTTGCAAAGTGGACGGAATAACTGGTTTTACGGTCTGTGCTTTTGCGAGTCGTTCTTTTTGTGCTATCCATTCTTTGTCGGCTTTAAATTTAACGTTATCTGTCAGCCCCTCAATAGCTTGTGCTGCCAACGGGTGTATGCGTATAGATTTTTTTGTTTGCTCCGAATAAGAATTTAATTCTTCCAGATGTTGACGAAATTTATCCGAAAGGGCTATAAATTCTCCGTCTTTTAGTTCTATAAAATTAGCAGGTTTATTTTTCAGTTTTTCTAAAAGTTCTTTTATATCCCAAACTAAATTTTTATCTATTTTTAGTTCTCCCGAAATTTCAAACCAGTCGGCATTATGTTTTATTTTCATAAACATATTTTCGTGTGATACTTCTTTATGTATTTTAAATCTCTCTCCCTGAGGCCATTCAATTACTAATTTACTTTTTATCCGTTCCAATTCCATTAACAATTGCAGTGCGTCTTGCGAGTCCTCGGTAATATAAATATCTTTATAGCTTGCAACAGTTCTAAATTCGGGACAAGAATTAAAAACAAATAGAGCTTTTTCTTTTTCTTTTGTAAGATTTCTACTTGTTTTAACTTTTCTATTTCTTATTTCTGAAATAATATTTTTGCCACCTTTGCCTGGTTTCAGGTATGGAGGAGCTGTTTTAAAAGGCTTTACAAAAAGTTCTGCTTTTATGCCCTCGTTGTAAGGCAAGAGTTGAACATGTATTTTGCTATCAGCTTTAACTTCTTTAAGTGAGGTGTCGGTATTTTTTAAATCCGATTGTATTGTTAAAATAGACGACAAATTAGATATTACTTTTTGCAATTTTTCTTTTCCTCGTTCGGGAACTACAATTTTATTTTTGCCAAAAGTGTTATAAATAGATTTGTGTGCCTCTGTTATTTCAACAATTTTATATTTTGTTTCCGTTTCTTTTTGAATTTCTACTCCGGTTGTTTTGCAACTTATTGAAAATCCCAAAGAATAACCTGCACTTTTCTTTTTAATAATTAGTTCTGGGCTTGCTTTTCGGAGTTCTATTCTTACAGAAGGATTTTTGAACAAAAATAGATTAGGGTGAGAAGCCATTGCCAAAAGAGCTTTTTCTTCATCTATATAATAATCCACACTTCCCCAATAACCATCTGAAGTTTCTTTGTATATGGTATTTGCAATTTCTCTATCTTTGGCAGTCATGCAATCTAAATCGTAACTTTTTAATTTTTTGAGAGCAATATTTCTGCCTTTTGTCCATTCTCCTTTTTTGTTACGAACTTGTAATTTTGGTTGTATATTACTGTTTTTTATATCAATAAGCCAAACTACTCTTTCGTCGCTTTTTTCTCTTGATTTTTTAGCATTAGGATTGTTCAGATTTATTAACGAATTTATTATACGTTCCCAAGGTTCTACTTTTGGCACTATATCATATAAATTTGTTTTTATATTTGAATTTGCAATTATTTTTCTACTATTATTTATATGATTTATTTTTTGATAATTTAATTTCAATAATAATTTTGCTCCTTGAACGGCAAAATAATTATATTCATTTTTATTTGCCTTTCTAATCAGATCTACAAGTCTTTGTTTTTCAATTATATCTACAGGCATTGATGACCAGTGTTTTGCATGTAAAACAAAAAAATCGGTTAGTAGATTATCGTAATCTTCTTTTATTTCTTTAAAAGTAGCATTTCTTTTGGCAGTATCGTTGTCAAGCGTAAAAGCTACGGCTCCGAAGGCAGTGTATATTCCCGCATAATTTGTTTTTTTTGCTTCTTTTAAAAACGAAAATACTTCGGACAACGAAGCATTTGTCTGAAATAGTGCAGGAATATAAAATATTCCAGAAAAGAATGAAAAGTATTTTTTTTTATTCCGAGTAACTTTTCGTAAAAGTTTTAAAGCTGTTTCATATAATTTTATAGCTTTATAATTATCTCCCTTAATAAATTGAATTGCTGCTGCTTGTGCAGCAAAGAAATAATCTTGAGGATATTTATCTATTATTTTTTGTGCCTCCTGAATTTTTCCTTGCAAGATATATAAATCTATCAAAATATTTTCGGAACGTAGTAGGTTGTCTCCTGTAGCTTTTTTTATAATTTTTTTTAAATAAGGAATATAATTAGTAAAATCCTCAAAATTAAAATAGCCAATAGAAACAAACGAAGCTATTATCTCAAATTGAACACTATGAGATTGTAAAGCAAGCAGTTCATTGGTTTCAATAAAATCACGAAAAAACATTACAAAATCTTTAACACCTAATTCAGAACGCAGGATATTAAAATATTTATGGAAATTTTCGCTATTTTTTTGTAATAATGAAATTTTTAATTCTCGTTCTAATCTGTTGTTTACAATGATTAATCCACGATATGTTTTTTCTTCTAATGGATAAAATTCTCTTATGCCAGTTATAAAATTATCAATTTTTTTATTTTTAAAAGCCTCTACAATTAAAAAATTTTTAAATTTTTCACCATTGATAACCAAAGGTATATCATTTTTTAAAAGTCTTAGTTCGTGGAGAGTAAATAATTCTTTGCTTAATCCTGGCGAGGCATAGGCTTTGTCATTATAATCTTTAGATTTTGCTTTTCGTAGTAAAACAAGAAAATTTGTTTTAGTAATTGATTCGTTATTACAGAGTGCAAAAAGTTGCAAAATATCTTTTTGTTTTTCTGTGCATTTTGAATAATTAGTATTATATGTGGACATAAGTAAGTGCTTAGTTTTAAGTGTTTAGTTTTTAATTAGCTTTCACCTGATAATACTACTTAGTTGTATTTTATTATAAATATACTAAAGATAGATTAGATTTTCATTCTTTGCAAAGATAATTTTTTTAGAAAAAAGAACAAAAAAATTTACTTCTATTTTCTGAATTTTGTTGAGAAAGTATTTTATTTGTAAAAAAATTAGAAATAGATTTTTAACTAACTCCAATCTTTATAAAACACAAAATATATTTATGAATTTAGAGACTACAGACCTCAAAAAACACTGATTTAAACTAATTGTAAAGTTTTATGTTACAGT
>JAOZQN010000885.1 GCA_029932195.1 Bacteroidales bacterium
TAACATTTTCCCCCTTTGGGGGAACAAAAGGGGGCTCTTACGAATACTTTTTAACAGACCACCTCGGCAACACCAGAGTAGTATTAGACCAAAGCGGAGCAGTATTACAAACCAACAGCTACTACCCTTTTGGAATGAATATAGAAAGTTTAACTTGGCAAAAACCAAACCTTTTAAGCCCTAAAAACTTATACACATACAACGGCAAAGAACTACAAGAAGACTTTGGCTTAAATTGGCACGACTACGGCTTCCGCTTTTACGATGCACAAATTGGAAGGTGGCATGTGATTGACCCAATGGCGGAAGGTTATTATAGCTTAACTCCATATAACTATGTTGCTAATAATCCAATTATGCTAATTGACCCGAATGGAATGTGGGGTGTTGATACTGTAAGGAATGGTGAAGGACAACTTGAAATTCAGTTTCAGAAAGAAAAAGGAGATAATTGGAGCACGTTTAGAAATCAATCAGGTTTAAATAAAAAAGAAATGAGAGTCGCTTTTGGTATAGATGAAAATACTAAAATGAAAGAAAGTTTTTTGAATACAATGGATGATGGTGGAACTTTTGGAACAGATAAATTTAAAGGGGAATATAATTCTTTGCTAACAGGAATGGAAAACGCATTGAATGAAACAAAACCAGATGGCAACTGTCACGGTACTGGTATAAATGCAAAAGAAGGACCTGTAGATGGTGTTGGTTCTACTCAATTAAATGGTAATTTTACAAGTCACGCAGATATGAATACATATTTAAATGGAAACGAAATTAAATCAAGTCCAGTTCCAAAACTTGGAGATCTTGTTAGATATGCTTATGATACAGGTGACAGTGAAGAATACTCAACAAGACATACTGCTGTATTTTTACTTAATAACCGCAAAAAGACAGATAGTAAGGTGTTTTATAAAGGTGGTGCAGGAAATGTTCCTTTTGCTATTGGTTCTGAGAACAAAATGTTATACGAATCGAATCAAAAACCTCGGTTTGCCAAATATGGAAAGAAAAGAGGATACGCTGCTGGTAGCTCTAGTGGATTCACTTATGATAGATATTATTTTAGAAAAAAATAATTTATAAATATGACAAAAATAATAATAACTCTTATATTAACATGTTGTTTCATTAATTATACATTTGCTCAAAAAAGATATATTTTTATTGATGAAAGAGATAATAATGTGTATAAAACCATTCAAATTGGAGAACAAATTTGGATGGTTGAGAATTTAAGGTATGCTACAGAAAGTTGTAGTTGGTGTTACAATAATGATACTACTTGCTTTTCTTATGGCAGATTATATACGTGGGACGAAGCAATTAATTCGTGTCCTGACAGTTGGCATTTACCTACAAAAAATGAATGGGAGCAAGTGATAAAGTATTATAAAAAAATATATCTAACTGGAAAAAAAAATAGTATAGGAGAAGGTTTTAATAAACAAATATTAAAATTCAATTTAAAATTAGGGGGCTACAAGGAAGGCAATAGTTTTATACGCAAGCATAAAGATGCTTACTTTTGGAGTGCAACAGATCCATACCCTGTATATGCATATTTTGCAATATTCTCAGAGGAAGATAAAATTGTCAGTACATATATTCTTTTTAGAGAATTTGGAATGTATGTCAGATGTATAAAAGACTAATATTTAGGAATTTAATGTTTTTCAATAAAATATATTTTAACCAAACTAATTCCAAATATATTTCGTATCTTTACACCGCCGATGGCATAAAACTA
>JAOZQN010000021.1:0-10914 GCA_029932195.1 Bacteroidales bacterium
TTCATTATAAATAAAGTTATTACAATTTCAACAAAATCCGTTATAATCAGTATAATTACATTTTTTTGAATCATTTTTTGATTGCACAGGTCGAAAAATGTTAAAATATTCCCGATATTCTTAATTTTTTGAATTGTTAAAAGAAAAAATAACTGCACTCAAATTGGTTAATTATTAATTTTAATTTGCCTTACACCTCATAATCAAAACATTATTTTTTTTATTGTCAATAAACTTTTGTCATATTACTTACAATCTGTAATATTAAACTTAAGACAAACCACAACATATTATATTTCCTCTTCGGAGTAAGTTATATTATGAATTTCGTTTAATAAAGCGATTAATCGTGGTCCCCAGAGTATTTCAAAATTATATTTGCATTCCCACAAAGACTCTAACATAATAACCTCTACTCCTGTTTGAAAATTAGACATAAAATTTTTTAAGTCTTGATAAATATCTGTAAAACACTCAGACATACTCAAACTAACAGCTTCACTGCTTTCCATTCTTTGTGGTTCTAAAATATCAAGAAATACATCTTTGGTGTCCAGCTTCTCAGAAAGATTTGTCTGTATGTAATTGTAGTCCAATTCAGTAACAAATTCTTGCGGATTACCTTCTGTTTGTTTTTCCATTTTGGGTAAAACAGCAGTCTTAAAATATAATAGTGGTAATATTTTTTGTGTTCGTTCAACTATCTCTTTTTGTGATAGTTCTGAACTTTTATCAATAAAACCACAATATTCGCCAGACAGCGTTACAAATTCTATTACTGTTGGCGAATATAGTATGTCGGTCATAGTTTTTGAGTTTCTTAGTTATTGTGTTATCGTGTTATCGTGTTGTTAATTATTGAGTTAATAGTTATTGTTGAACAAAACTCAACAACACGATAACTCAACAATTAACAACACGACAACTAATAACTATCTTAATAGTGTTACATTATCTATATCTTTGAACTGATGTCCATTTATGTATCGTCCTTTTACTTTATAGATATATACATCTTGTGGTGCAATTTTACCATCAATATATCCGTCCCAACCTACATCAACATCTGTGCTAACAAAAATCAGTTTACCCCATCTGTTGTAAATTTGCATTTCATACTCATCTACTTCAAGGCATGTAACAATAGGTATAAATACATCGTTTCTAAAATAATCTGAACTACCTATTACAACACTTCCTCCACTTCCTCCATCAAGATTTGGAGTAAAGGCATTAGGATATTTTAATTCACATCTTGGTAACACCTCTATCTTATATTCAGAAGTATAGGTATCAGAACATTTTAGTAAGTTATCTGCTTCCACAGTAAGAGTAACAAAATACTCTCCGTCATCCATGTATGAGTGCATTGGATTTTGTTCTGTGGATCCTGGTGATCCATCTCCAAAGTCCCAATTATATGTATATGCATCTGTAGATTGGTCTATACAATGTATTGGATCTGGCACAATAATTCTTATTATGGTATCTTGTCCTTCTAATCTTTTAGGTTCCATAATAAAGTATGCCACTGGTTTTTCAGCAACAGTTACTGTATCCGTTCTTATATATGTATAATCCCATTCAGGCACCGAGCCTTCCCCTGTTGCATAAAGCCTTGCAAGATAAGTTCCCGATTCTGTAAAGTTATATACTGGGTTTTCTTCTGTCAGTTGTGCTACTGAAATTCCATCATTCTTAATATCCCATCGGTATTGCGATATTCCTGGTGTAGTGAACATAACATTCGCATTAAACTGATGTGAATATGGTAAACATTCTAAGCGATGATCTGCTTTACCTGCACTTTTTGGCACTGGCGGATATATTATAAATGTTTGTGATGAATCCTCACTACATTGCTCATTTGTGATAGTAAGCGTTATAGTATAAGTTCCCCAGTAGAAGTAAGAGTGTTCAAAGAATGGGTCAAAACCACCTGGTTGTGTTGCACCATTTCCAAAGTTCCAAGCATAAGCATCGTCTCCAAAATTAGGACTTGAGAGGTTCTCTATACCAATATTAGTTGGGTCTGCATAAGGTTGATTATGTCCTGAAATATCAAATCCTACGTAAGGAACTGCCCAAACAGTAACTGGATGTGAATTAGTTTCCGTGCATACTAATGTACTATTTATTCTAACATGTGAAACTAATGTTACATTGTAGATAGAATCCTGCGGCAAAATTGGATTGTCTGGATCGTATGGAATTGTAGGGTTCTCAAACGTCTGGTTAACAAGAGTGTCATAAGGCACGTTTGGCTGTGAAGCTATATCTCCATCAAAATACCAGTCATACTCTGTTCCTTTGATAGTATCAGAATCAGTTGTGTTTTTAAGAACAACATCAAATGGGTGACAATCTGCATCTACTGGATTAATAGAAAAATCAGGTATTGGCATTTGATAATAAAATAAGCTAACCGTATCTGTATCTGCACAAGTTTCTCCACTTGGATAATCAGTTCGTTCTACTGTCCATCTGAGCGTTGTTCTTCCAGGTTGTCCTGCATCTAAGTTTGTAATATATGCGTTTTGAGCAGAGTTTTCTGAAATAATACCATCACCAGCTATTATATCCCAAACACCTATCCAATTATCTCCTGCTGGTAAGTCATTATTACCTGTAACACTTGCTGCGTCTAATTGTGTGTTGTCAATACATAACTGTTGGTAGTCTCCTGCATTTGTTTCAAAAGAATAATTATTTATAATAACCTCGTCATAGGTTACAAAACCATTGCGTTCTGCATTCCATCGTAATGTTAAAATTCCGGGTTCTATACCTGTTACGTTAGTTGATTCACTATCATAATCTTCTATAACACAATTACCAGAAGTAATAGACCAGTATGCAATAGTTCCGTCAGGAGCCACCTCAGCCTCCATCTCTGTAAAATCGCTACAAATAGTTTGGTCGTCTCCTGCTTCAAGGAAAAATCCTATATAATTAATAACTACATCATCGTAGGCTTCACAACCAGTGTTGCTGTCAAAAACAGACCACCTAAATATATTCGATCCATATCCTAAATCTGTAACAGTTGCATCTTCTGCATGTTCACCTCCTCCAAAATTACCTGCACCAGATATTATTGACCAAGTTCCTTCTTGTCCTGCTTCTGGTAATAATGCAGACATATCTGTATTTGGAGCAGAAACAACTTGGTCGCCACCTGCGTTAGTATAGAACATATTGTTTGTAACGGTCATAACGTTTACAGCCGAACATTCATTTTTGTGGACTGTCCAATTGAATGTGTTTATATCTTCATTTAAGCCATTAACTGTTGTAGTAGCAGAGCTTGGATTTGTAAATGTTCCTGCTCCACTGATACTAGTCCAAAGCCCTGTGCTATTAGATAGTGGGTTAAAGAAAATAAATGCTGTAGTATTGCAAGTAGAAACTGTTCCTATTTGAGTTGGTATTTTATTATTTGTAACCACAATATCTTCCCATGCTTCACAACCACCGTCAATATTTGTAACAGTCCATCTAAATGTATTTGCACCGTTTGCGAGACCTGTAACCAGCGTTTGATTCTGCGACTTATCTACTATTGTTCCACCACCACCTAGTAATGACCACTTTCCTTCTCCTATTGTTGGATTAGCAGCATTTAGTTCGGCAATACTATCGCAAGTAGCAAAATTTTCTCCTGCAACAGCTGTTGGGTTTCCATTTATTATTTGCACTTCTTTAATTCCGCTACACCCATCTTTGGTTACACTCCAAGCAAACGTGTTTACTCCTTGACTCATACCACTTACCTGTGTAGTGTAATGCATATTATCATCAAAATCGCCATATCCACTAACAACCGACCATAATCCATTTCCCGATTCTGGGTCTGTACCAGATAGTACTGTGGACTCGCCACAGATAATTCTATTGCTTCCTGCTGTTACTGTAAAGAAGTTATTCATAACAAGAATATAATCTTCGTCGGAACAACCGTTTTCATAAACAGTCCATTTTAGGTTATTTACTCCGTGTGAAACACCAGTTATTTCGGAGTCATTTAGAGCAGTGTTTGTTATGCTTACAGTTCCACTAATAACTTCCCATTGTCCTGTTCCTGTATCTGGTGGCACATTACCCATAAGTTGACGGACTTCTGTTGCCGAACAAACTGTTATATCGTCGTCTCCTGCATTTGCATTTACGGTATAATTTTCTACGTCAAAATTAACAGTATTAGAACATCCACCTTTGTATATTGTCCAACAGATTGTATTAACTCCATCTTGAAGGTTGTATGCAGTTGTAGTTGAAACTGAATTATTAATAAATTCTCCATCACCTGCACATATTGTCCATTGACCTGTTGACCCTGCTGGCGGAATATTACCTATTACAGTAACTTCTGGCTCGCAAAGTGGGTTAGATCCCGACATGTTTGCAGATGCATCATATACATTATTAACTAATACCATATCTTCATAATCCTCACAGTTTCCGTGTGTTACAGTCCATCTAAATGTATTGTCTCCTTGCTGTAAACCTTCAACATAAGAATTATAAGCAGTTGGTGTTAGAATAGTTGCTGTTCCAGTTGTTGTCCAAAGTCCTGTTCCTGTTAATGGGTTGTTTGCAGATAATTGTCCATCTGTTCCACAAACCTCGGATGGCGAGAAAGCTACTGTTGCTTGAACTCCTCCATTTATAATAGAAACTGTATCTGACAACACACAGTTTCCTTTATGTAATGCCCATTTGTATTGAGCTTCTCTACCTAAGTCAAAAACAACTGTATTAGCTTGGTTAGAGTTGGTAAGTTTTCCATTTCCTGCCAGTCTAGACCATATTCCTTCTTCTCCGTCTGGTGGAGTGTTTGCACATAAAGTAACATAATCAAGGCAAGTTTTTATGGTGTCTTGGCAAACAATTGCTGTTGTAGGTCTGTTATTTTCTATTTGCAAATCTTTATAATTAGAACATAATCCTTCTGTAATTGTCCAACGGTATGTATTTGCTCCTACCGACATTCCTCTAACAACAGTTTGGTAGTTTGTAGCATCATCAAAAGTTCCGCCACCACCAACAACTGACCAACTAGCAGATGTGTTTGAGTCAAATATAACAAGGTTTCCTCTTATTGAAGCAGTGTCTTCGCATATTTCCAAAGGTCCAATTGCATCTACATTAATTTTGTTATTAGTAATAATAACTGTGTCCTCATCTATACAAGAGCCTTTGGTTATTTGCCATACAAATGTATTAGCTCCATTAATCATATTACAAACATCTGTATAATATACCGATGGCGTAACAATTTCGGCACTACTAACTCCACCTATTGAAGACCAAAGTCCTGTTTCGTCTAAGTCTGGCGTAGTTCCTACTAATCCGTAACAACCAGTGCAAGATAAATCATCGTTACCTGCCCAAGCATTTGTAGGTTTGTTATTTGTAATAATTATATCTTTTGAAGATGAGCAATCGTCTGTTGTAACTGTCCAACGGTATGTATTTGCACCTTCTCCAATGTTTCTGACAATAGTATTGAATACTGTAGGATTGTCAAAATCTCCGTAAGAACTTATTTTAGTCCACCTACCTATTCCACTTTGAGGTTCTGATGCTTCCATTCTAAATGTATCTACACAAATAGGCTTGCTAAATCCAGGTTGTATAGATATACTATTATTTATTATTGTAATAGTATCACGTGTTGCACAAGTTCCTGCATCGTTCATTATTAACCATTCAAATTTGTTAGGTCCAGTTCCAAGTTTTGTAACAAGTGTTGAGTTGAGTAAACTGTTCGCAATTTCCACTGTTATTGGTGTAATTTTATTCCAGTGTCCTGTTCCTATTCCATTTGGACTGTTTGCAGTAATTGTAGTAGTGTTTTCGCAAACTATTCTATCTGCCGCTGTAATTGCTTGTGTTGGTGTAATATTATTAATAATTATTTCACTCTCTTTACTACATTGGTCTGATGTAACTGTCCAGCGTAAAATATTTTCTCCTCTTGCAAGGTTTGTAACTCTTGTGCTTGCAAGTGAGATGTTTTCTATATTACCTGCTCCTCCTACTACAGCCCATTCGCCAGTTGTTCCTGTTTCTGCTAATAGTGCGTTAATGTCTGCTTCGTTGTTACAAAGTGCTGCGTTTCCTGCACCTGCATCTGCTTCTACTTCATTGTTATTTATAATAACTTTACTAATTCCTTCACACATTTCGTTATTAACTGTCCACATAAATTCATTAGCTCCTGTTCCTATGTTAATGAGTGCAGTAACATTTACAGATGGATTTACGATATTTCCTGAGCCACTAATTTTTGTCCATACACCTGTTCCATCACCTAGGTTACTACCGAATAAAGTAGTTGTGTTTTTACAAATATTTTGCACATCTCCTGCAAAAGAATATACAGAATTGTTATCTACAATAACAAAATCGGAGTCTTCGCAACCGTTTTTATGTATAGTCCAAATAAATATGTTATTATCGCTGTTTAAGTTTGTAACCCAAGTATTTGAAGTAGTATTACTTTCAAATTCTGGTCCTTGCACTGGCGATGACCATTCTCCTGTTGCATTTGCTGGCAGTGTTGCTGTTAGTTGTACAGAGTTTTCACAAACAGAAATACTTTCTCCTGCGTCTGCAACAATTGAGTTGTTATTAATAATTAATTGTTCTGATGCTGTGCAAGAGAGATTAGACACTGTCCATAGGAATATTGTTGTTCCTTCAATTCCTGTAACTTCTGTATTGTATTGCAATGAATTAACAATAACATGATTTCCAGGAGTCATTTTAATCCATTCTCCTGTATCTCCTATATCTAATGGGTTTCCACTAAGCGTTGTAGAACTTTGACATAAATTTTGTGTAGCTCCTACTGATATTGTTGGTTTGTTGTTAGTTATTATAGCAATATTTCCTTTATCACAACCTCTTTGATATACAGTCCAAGTGAATTTATTTTCACCTTGTCCTAAGTTGTAAATAACTGCATTGTTGTAAGAAGTTGCATTTGTTATATCTCCTGCTCCACTAAATAGTGTCCATTCTCCCCAACCGTCTGATGGAGGTTGGTTTGCTGATAGTGTGTGATAGTCGTTACAAATTGTAGCTGACTCTGGCAATGCTACGGGGACTAAGTAGTTTATAGATATGCTTGTAGAGTCTTCGCATACAGTTGTAGTTGTAGGGTCTGGATTGTTTACTACATGCCAAGTAAATTGATTTGCTCCTAGCACTAAGCCTGTAACTGTAGGATTATGTGTAGAATTATTTGGCGTATAAATAATTCCTGATGTTGCATGTGTCCAATATCCTGAGTTATCTATTCCTGGTGGCACAGCATTTATTTGTTCTGTAGAGGTACACACTTCATCGTTGTAAGCAACTGGTATAACTTCTTTATTTTTAAGAATAACCATATCGCTATCACTACAACCGTTTTCTATCACAGTCCATGTAAGAACAGTAGATGTTCCTTGTTCTAATGTAATTAAAGAATTTTCGTCTGTAGAATTAGCTATAATTGGTGTTCCCGTAATAATTTCCCAGTATTGAGAAGTCATACTTGGTCTTGTTTCTCCTTCTAAGTTAGTTGTATTTTCACAAAGAACTTGGTCTGCACCTGCATCTATTATAAAATAATTACTAATTACAGTAAAAGTAGTATCATCACTACAAGTAGCATAAGGTGTGGTATTAGTTACCGTCCAAGTAAATACGTTTGCTCCATTTACTAAGTCATTAACCTGCGTATTGCTGGCAGATGGATTAACTATATCTACTGGGTCTACAATGTAATTCCAAACACCTATTTCAGTTGTTTGCGAAGGAGGTGTTGCACTCAAAGTAGTTGTAGTAGAACATACAGGAGGCATATTACCAACTTGTGCATCTGAAGCTGAGTTATTAATTACAATTACTGTATCAGAAGCCATACAATTAGTATTTTGAACAAACCATACAAATTTATTTTCGTTGTATCCTAATCCTGTAACATCTGTAACATTTTGACTTATATCTGCTATTATACCAGGTTGTGCGTCTGCTTTTTCCCACCAACCAGTAGCTGGTTCAGTAGGTGCAAGTGCATTAAGACTTACATAATCTACACATAAGTTATCAATATTACCACCTGCATTTGAAGTAATCTCATCGTTTATTGCAAAGAATGAATCTGATAAGTTACAATCGTTATGTGTTACTGTCCAAATAAATTCTGTTATACCAAAGTTTAAGTTATCAGCATAAGTAATAGCGTTGTTTGCTGCATTAATATCACCTCCAACTCCTGTGTATGACCATTGTCCTGTTGTTCCTGTAACAGCAGTATTTGGGTCTATTGCGTGTAAATCAACTATGTTTTCACAAACTATAATGTCTGAACTAACAAGTATTGGAACATCTGGTAAGTCATTTACAATAAGAACATCATCAAAGAATGAACAACCATCTTTTATTACCGTCCAACGGAAATTATTATCTCCTTGTTGTAGTCCTGTAACTTCTGAATTTGCATCAGATGGTGTTATAATACTTGCAGGTGTAACTCCTTGTGGAGACCAAAGTCCTGAACCACCAACAACAGTAAATGCTGCAAGATTAGTTTGATCTGAACAAATTGTATCATTAATTCCTGCAAATACATCAAAGGCATTATTTCTGATAACTACATCATCATAATCATCACAGCCATTGGCATATACAGTCCATCTGAACGTGCTTGAAGTTCTACTTAAATTTGTAAGTCCTGAATTATAATCTAATGAAGAAGTTATATCTCCACCACCTGTCATTCTTGTCCAAATTCCAGTTGCGGTTGCATGTTCTGTTATTGGGTCGTTACCATCAAGAGTAGTGAAATCTACACATAAATCAAGTTGATCGCTACCTGCATCTGCATTTACAGAATTATTAGTTATAGTTACACTATTTACTGCTTGACAATTATTTTGTTCTACTGTCCATTGGAAAATATTATCTCCTTGATTCAGATTAGTAACCCAAGTTTCCGCATCTGCCGTATTTGCAATTACTCCACCTCCACCAATATTAATCCATTGTCCTGAACCAATATCATCAGCATCTAACTGAATACTATCAGAACAAGTTGTGGCCGGATCTCCCGCACTTACACTAAATTGATTATTAGTTATTGATACTTGAACAGAATCTTTACAATTTCCTACGGCACTTGTTAAAACCCATTTAAGAGCTATTGTAGTTTCCTCGTCAATATTAGAAACAGTTGCATTACTCATACTTGACCATATAATATCTCCCGAAGAAGTTGGGACTACTTTTATCCATTCACCAGTTCCTGGACTTGGATTATTACCATCAAGATTTACTGAGCCAGTGCAAGTTACAAAATTTGTAGTAGCACTTGCTACAACTCCGTTATTAAAAATAGCTACTTGGTCGCTTGCAACACAATTGTTTTTATAAACTGTCCACTTTAAACGAGTAGGATTTTCATCTAAATTTGTAACAATACTATTATATTGACTATTATTTTGAATAATACCACTTCCTGTTATTTTAGTCCAAACACCTGTTCCAGGAGAAGGATTATCTCCTCTCAATGTATAGGTATCTTCACAAATATTAACAAGATCTTCTGGATCTGCACTTATTTCAAGATTATTATAGGTTATATAAATAGTCGCCTCATCACTACAAATATCTCTTTCAAGATGCCAAGTAAAGGCATTTGTTCCTTCGGATAAATTATTTACATCACAAACATTATTTGTGAATAAAGAAGGAGTTGCAAAAGTTGCAGTATTAGGTGCTCCTATTGTCCAATAACCACTTTCAGCTGGTGCTGTATAAGCATTTCCTTGTAGAGTTGCATAGTTATCACAAACTGTTTGGTCAGAAGAAGTTGCAGTAATCTCATTATTTGTAACTTCAACATCATCAAAAATTACACAATTTCCTTTGGTTACAGTCCATCTAAACGTGCTTGTTGTTACTGGTAAATTACGAACATAAGTTTCAAAATTAGAAACCTCATCTATTGTTATAGCCCCACCACTTTCGTTTGTCCAGTAATAACTATCAGCACCATAAGTTGTTGTTAATGGGTCAATTGCATGAAGTTGTGTTACATTTTGGCAAATATTTTGATCTGGTCCTGCCTCACTTAATACTTGGTTATTTATAATTATAGTATCAACTGAATTACTACAAGTTGTAGAACCAACAACATTAGTAACCTCCCATACAAACTTATTATTATTTGCTGATAAACCAACTACATTTAATGGGTTTAATGAGCTTGTTCCTACTAAACCACTACCTGCACTTTGATTCCAGTAACCATTACCAACTGTTGGTGTTACTGCGGTTAATCGTACCGTTCCATCACAACTTTCGTTACCAAAGTCTGCATTTACATTACTGATAACTGCATCGCTTGGTAAAGCATTATAAATTCTTACCTGACTGCTATTAGAACAACTTCCTCTCGTTATTGTCCAACTAAATACATTATCGCCTGAGCCTAAACCTGTGATTTCTGTATTATAGTCCGAACTTACTGTTGGTGTGCCTGCGCCGCCTACTAATAACCATTCGCCTGTACCGGAACCTGGTTGCTCGGCATTCATTAATTTGCTATCAGAACAAATTGTATCGTTCTCGCCTGCATAAACACTAAAGCCATCATTAGTAATAGAAACATTTGTGCTGGATACACAACCGCCTGCATTACTGGTGATTGTCCAAACCAAAGCTAAAGTGCTGCCATAATTAATTCCAGTTACAACGGCATTACTCATGTTTGTTGTAGTGATTACGCCAGAAGCTGTTGGTATTACTTTTCTCCATTGTCCTGTGCCTAAACCACCTGGGGAATTTCCTCCTAGGGTTACTGCCTCGCCACATGTAAATAATGGGGTTGGAGCTGTTGCATCTATCAAATTATTGTAA
>JAOZQN010000021.1:11014-26433 GCA_029932195.1 Bacteroidales bacterium
TGTTAGTTATCTTTACATCATCGGTTGCTACGCAATTACCTTTTACTACAGTCCACATAAACGTAGAAGTAGTTACTGGTAAGTTTCTTACCCAAGTTTCATTATCTTGCCAACTATCAATAGTAATACCTCCACCACTCATATTTGTCCAATAATAATCATCGGCATCTACTGGCTGAACAGCATGTAATTGTGCTTGATTTTCACAAACTGTATCGTTTAAGCCAGCATCATTAATTACATAGTTATTAACAATAGTAGTGTCTGCTGAACTTGTGCAAGTAGTAGAACCAACAACATTGGTTACCTCCCAACGAAATACATTATTATTTGCAGATAAACCTGTTACATTTAATGGATTTACTGATGTCGTACCTGATAGACCTGTTCCTGTTGTTTGATTCCAAAGTCCTGAACCTGCAATTGGTGTTACTGCAGTAAGTCTGACTGTGGCATCACAACTTTCATTTCCAAAATCGGCATTTACATTACTAATGATTGCATCTGAAGCAGAAGCATTATAAACACTTACATTACTTGTATTAGAACAACTTCCTCTCGTAATTGTCCAACTAAATGAATTTTCGCCAGAGTTTAATCCTGTTATAGTAGTATTATAATCTGAACTAACAGTTGGTGTGCCTGCTCCTCCAACTAAATTCCATTCGCCTGTACCGGAACCTGGTTGCTCTGCATTCATTAATTTGCTATCGGTACAAATTGTATCGTTTTCACCTGCATAAACAGAGAAGCCATCATTGGTAATTGATACTCCTGTTGTAGATACACAGTTTCCTGAATTACTCGTTACAACCCAGTTTAAGAAAAGTGTATTACCATAACCAATATCAGTAACACTTGCGTTATTCATATTTGTTGTAGTTATTACACCTTGTGCAGAAGGTAACGTTTTTATCCATTGACCTGTACCTAAACCGCCTGGATCATTTCCATCTAATGTTACTGCTTCTCCACATGTAAATAGCGGAGTTGTAGCAGTTGCATCTATCAAATTATTGTAAATTGTTACAATATCTGTGGCATCACAACCATTTCTATAAACTGTCCAACGAAGTTGAGTTGCTACATTATCTAATCCTGTAACGGTAGTATTATAAAGTGTTAAATCTGTTACACTTCCTGTTCCACTTAACTCTGTCCACTCACCTGTACCAGGACTTGGATTTGTTCCACTTAATGTGTAATTATCACTACATACATCATCAATTGTGGCATTGTGTCCTGCTGCATCTGCATTTATTTCAAAATAATTATTGGATACAAAAATAGTTGTATCAGAACTACAATTTGAGTTGGCAATATGCCAAGTAAATTCGTTTCCAATACTTGGGTCTAAACCTGTTACATCACATAAGTTATCTGTGGAAGGGTCTATAAATGTTGCGGTATTTGGATTGCCAATTGTCCAATATGAACTTGTTACTGAGGCAGATTCAAAACCTTGTAATTCTACATTTGCATCACAAACTATTTGTGGTGTGGTAGAACCTCCAACAACCTCCATATTAGTAACCTTAACATCATCTGTTGCTACACAATTACCATTAATTACTGTCCAACGGAAAGTTGATGTTGTTACTGGTAAATTACGAACCCATGTTTCATTATCTTTCCAGCTATCAATGGTGATTAAACCACCACTCATATTTGTCCAATAATAATCATCGGCATCAACTGGCTGAACGGCATGTAATTGTGCTTGATTTTCACAAACAGTATCATTTAGACCTGCATCATTGATTACATTATTATTAATGATAGTAGTATCAGCTACACTTGTGCAAGTTGTATTTCCTACAATATTGGTTACTGTCCATATAAATATATTATTATTTGCTGATAAACCTGTTACATCTAATGGATTTACTGATGTTGTGCCAGATAAACCCGTTCCAGTAGTTTGTTCCCAAACTCCAAAACCAGTTGTTGGAGGAACTGCCGTTAATCGTACTGTTCCATCACAACTTTCATTTCCAAAGTCAGTTGCAACATTACTGATTATTGCATCTGATGGAGAAGCATTGTAAATTTCAATACTACTTGTATTGGAACAACTACCTCTTGTTATTGTCCAAGAAAAGACATTATTACCTGAGTTTAGACCTGTAATTGTAGTATTATAATCTGAACTTACTGCTGGAAGACCTGCTCCACCTACTAAATTCCACTCGCCTGTACCAGATCCTGGTTGATCAGCATTCATTATTTTAAAGTCTTCACAAATGGTATCATTACCACCTGCATAAACAGAGAAGCCATTATTTGTTACAACTATGTCAGTAGAGTCTGCACATGCATCTCTACGAACAATCCACCTTAAAGTAGATGAACTTTCAGGGTCTATATCTACAACAAAAGTATTAAAAAGAGTATTAGGAGCTTGAATGCTTCCTGTTCCTGCCACCATTTCCCAGTATCCATATGCATTACCAGTGAACGTTGCTGGATTATTACCATTTAATTGGTTATCACTTTCACAACTTGTTATATCTGATGCTATCGCATTTACAGAATTATTAGTTATCTGCACATTACTCTGTGCCGAACAACCATTATGAACTACAGTCCATTGGAAAGTTGAAGTTGCTGGTGCTAAACCTGTTACTTTTGTCTGATTATCCCAAGAATCTTCAATTTGATCTTGCGAGCCACTTAAATTAGTCCAATATCCTGTTCCTTGGAAAGGAGCTACAACTGATGGGTCTGTTGCATTAAGAAATGTGCTATCAGCACAAATATCTTGTGGGTCGCCCGCATAAGAAGCTACTTCATTATTTGTAATAGTAATAAAAGCTTCATCAGAACAATTACCATTTTCTATTGTCCAAGAAAATTGATTATCACCTGGATTAAGATTAGATACATTTAATGTAAATACAGAAGGATTTCCAAAAGTTCCTGCTCCACTAATTTGTGTCCAATAATGTCCGTTTGTATTCCAATAATTTGGAGTTGGATTGTTTGCACTAAGAATTATAGTTCCATCACAAGTAGTTGTAGTCATTGGTCCTATGATTCTTGCTTCACTTGGAGAATCATTTGTGATAGTTACAGTTGCTTGATTACTACAACCATTTTTAGTTACATGCCAAACAAATTGATTAGCTCCATTTCCGAGTCCTGTAATCCATGTTTGAGCGTCTTCGGAATCTGCAAATACACCTGCACCTACAAGTATGTCCCAGTATCCTGTTCCAGGAAGTTGACTATCTGCATTCATTTGAGCACTATCCAGACATAAAATTTGGTCTGGTCCTGCTGATAATGAGAAGCTATTATTTGTAATATCTATTTCTTCAAAATCGCTACAACTACTGTTATATATTGTCCATCTTAGAGTATTAGTAAGTCCAGAAGCCAATCCATCATAAGTAGAATTATAAACAGACGTGTTTGTTATTGTTCCTTTTAGTCCAAGATTCTCCCAGAATCCAGTATTAGTAGTAGGATTATTTCCCGTAAGGTTTACAGGAAATTCGCAAGTTGTAATATCTGAAGCTGTTGCAACTACTTCATGGTTATATATTAAAACATCTGCTGTTTTTTCACAACCACCTTCAATTACAGTCCATCTAAATCTATTTAGACCAAAGCCAAGTCCTGTAACGGCAGTATTCTCGTCTGAAGGAGTAACAACGAATGCTCCACCACCTTCTTGTGTCCATGTTCCTGTTCCTAATCCAGGCAAGAACGAGCTTGGATCCATAGCATTAAGAGTTGTATAATCAACACATACAGTATCATCAAGACCTGCATTTGATAAAACTCTATTGTTTGTAATCTCCAATGTGTCAGTAAGTTCGCAAATTCCTTTTGTTACAGTCCAAACAAATGAATTAAAACCAGGATTAAGGTTATCTACTGTTGCATTTGAAGTAGATTCATCTGTAATATCTCCTGCACCATTTAATAATGTCCAAACTCCAGAACCATTAACTGGTGGCACTGTTACTATCAAGTCTGAACTTGTTGTGCAAATTTTCTTATCATTTTCAACAATTGCATCGTCTGGAGCATTGTTCCAAACGTCCATTGTGTCTTTTGCTGTGCATTCACCTTTTGTTACTGTCCAGATAAATTGATTTATATCATTATTTAAACCTGAAACATGTGTGTCAAAAGCTGTTGCGTCATCTACGGCAGGTCCTATTAGGGTTGTCCAATTTCCATAAGCTGGAAAAACGGGAGGTCCTGCATTAAGAGATGTTGTATCGTAACAAACTATCTGGTCTATACCTGCTTGTGAAGTTATCATATTATTAGTTACAATAACTGTATCTTTTGCAGAACAACCGTTTTTATGAACAGTCCATTCTAAAAGATTATCATTAGCGGCAAGATTTGTTACATCTGTATTAAATAATGTTGCTTTTTGCACAGTTCCTCCACCACTAAATAAATTCCACTCACCCGTAGAACCTGCTTTATTTTCTCCTGCAAGAGTTACATAATTTTCACATACAAATAAATGATCATCTGGAGCAATTGTTGCTGGATAATCTGCATCTATTGTAAATTCGTTATCTCTAATTATTAAATTATCAGTTGCCACACAAACACCTTTAGATATAGTCCAAGTTAAAGTATTTGTAAATCCATTCTCTTTAAGTGGTAAGTCTCTAACTGTTGTATTAAAGATAGATGCGTTATCAATACTTGCAGTTCCATAAGTCCATTGTCCTGTGGCATAAGGAAGTTCTGAATTAAATGATCCAGGATTTGTTGCAGACAATGCGTAATAATCTACACAAATATCTTTTATATTAGGGTCTAATCTGTCATCAGCATCTGCAAAAACAGAGTTATTAAGAACAGTAACCGTATCTCGTGAAATACAACCATCATTACTTATTACCCATTGCCAATGTGTGTATCCATTATTTCCAACTGTGAATGAAACAGTTGTAAGCAATTGAGTATCATTATCTATAGTTCCGATAGAACCAAGAGCAGGTAACCATTGTCCTGTCTCACCTATAGAATAGTTAGGAGTAGTATTTGCTTGCAAAGTAGCCTGACTATTACATACTTCAAAGTATGTTGGATGAACAAGATCTGCATTAGATACAGTTGCATCAGAAGTTGTAGGTATTCTTACTGGCACTTCCATGTCATCATTGTCGAAACAAGTTACTCCATTTGTAGTTTTTGTTACAGTCCACTTAAATTTATGAGATGTTCCAACTACATCATTTTTTGCTTGTGTTACCCAAGTATTATATAAAGATGTATTTTGGATGCCTCCTACCACATCATCATAGTAAGTTCCTTGAACATTAGTCCAAGTTCCTGGATATGCAGGACTTGCATTAAGCTGAAAATCAGCTCCTATACCTTCTATCGCACATTGTATTGGTAAGTCTGCTCCTGCACTTGCGTGAACAGTATTGTTAAATACCCACATTGTGTCTTTCAGCTCACAAGTTTGATTCATTACTCCATCATTAAAATGATTATAAGTATGCCATACGAAATAAGTTGTATTTTGCTCAGGCAAATTATGAACCCAAGTATTATAAAGTGTTGAAACTTCAATTGTTGCAGCCCCAGTTGTTGTCCAATCTGCATAATAATAAGAAT
Source organism: Bacteroidales bacterium (assembly GCA_029932195.1). GTDB lineage: Bacteria > Bacteroidota > Bacteroidia > Bacteroidales > JAOZQN01 > JAOZQN01. The sequence goes on from JAOZQN010000021.1 coordinate 16,616, forward strand.
GAATTGAAGGTTGCGACAGAGGCAAATTACTCGGTGTTGCAGTAAGTTGTGCATCGGAACTACAAACTGTTTGGTCAACATTTGCATTTGGAGTTGGTGGTAAATTATTCCAAACTACCATCAAATCAGAGTCGCTACAATTACTTTTGGTTATTATCCAAGTAAAGCTGTTTTTTCCTGTTGTAAGATTTCGGACAACATCATTAAATACAGTGCTTGTGAGTCCTCCTGTTGAGGCAAACTGCACACTACCTGCACCCAGCCACATTCCTGTGCCTCCTGGTTCTTCGGTAGCATTTAGTTGGACAGTGTCTGCACACATATATTTATCAGCACCAGCTGAAGATGTTACACGATTATTGGTTATTTCTATGGTATCTGTTAATTCGCAAGTAAGCGGATTTGCATTGGTATAAGGAACAATTGGTCCTGTATAATCTTCTGTAACATGCCATACAAATACATTTGAACCTGTAGATAAATTATCTATTTGTGCTACACAAAAGAAATTAGAACAAGTTTCACCTATAATTGTTCCTCCACCAGAATAAACTTCCCACCATTCAGCATCTGATCTATCTGGGTTATTTGCAGAAAGCACAATATAATCATCACAAATTTCTCTATCTGGTCCTGCTAATGCAGCAGATGGTAAACCATTGTGAATATAAACATCATCACTCATTACACAACCATTATCGTGGTCGGTAAGCGTCCAACGATAAATATTTGTATGATAAGCCATTCCAGTAACTTGTGTATTGTAATATGACTCATCGTCAAAAGTTCCTGCTCCATGAATAACCATCCAGTCTCCTGTAACATCTGTGCTAAAAGCAGTATTAGCTATAACAGATTGCGGAGCTGTTGCATTTAATATCCAATTATCTTGACAAACAGCTTTATTTTGACCTGCATCAACATCTTCTTCAAGTCCAAGACTTGTAATCTCCACTGTATCAGTAAGTTTACATTCAAGAGTCCAGCTATCCATTGCAAAAGTATTTAATTTATGCCAAACAAAAGATGTCATTCCATTTTGAATAGGATCTACATGTGAGTTGAAATCGGTATTATCTACAGTTCCGTCAAATGGGTCGTAGAATACAACTCCGTCTGGAGGTATTGCTTCCCACCAATGGTCTTGTGCACATGAACCTTCATCAAGTGCATCTAAATTTACAACATTATCACAAACAGTTGTATCTACTCCTGCATTAATATTTCCAGGAGTTCCATCTAAAACTCTTACTTGGTCGGCAGATGTGCAACCATTGTATGTAATAACCCATTCGAAAGTATTTGTTGTTTCTACAGAATTCCACCAATCTGGTGTCCAAGATGCACACCACAAATCAAGGTCTGTAACAGAACTATTGAATAAAGTTGGATTGGTTACATTAGAAGCTCCTGCAAGAACAAGCCATTCACCTGTTCCTCTTACTGGCTTATTACCATGCAGTGTATTTAATTCATCACTACATATTATAGTATCCAAACCAGCATCTGCAATTGTTGGTTGATTACTAAAGACATTTATAATTTCAATATCAGAACAAATACCATTTGTTATTGTCCAGCTAAATTTATTAAGATCGTAGCCTAAATTATTTATTCTTGTTTGAAAAACAGTTTCATCTTGAATATCTCCATAAGCACCAAGTCTTGTCCAATATCCCCATGCAGGAAAATCTGGATTTGCTTGCCAGTCAAAAATATCTTGTGTTGCGGGATTATTTCCAATAACATCAACAGAATCATTACAAGTTATGTATGGGTCTGGTCCGTTATTTATTGCATCAACTGTAAGATTGAACACGCTCATAGTATCTTGACTACTACATGCTCCTTGCGAAATAGTCCAAACGTAAACATTTTCTCCAATTGGAATATTGGTTACTAATGGGTTTTGTATTGAAGTTTCGTCAAAAGTTCCGTTTCCACTAAAAATTGACCACTGCCCAGAACCGAGAACTGGTGCATTTGCCAAAAGTTGTGTATTGTCTGTGCAAATATATTGGTTAATATTTGCATTGGCAATGGAAACACTGTCGTTATAAATTATTAATTCGTCTTGCGAACTACAATTTCCATTTGTAACTGTCCAGTAAAAAACATTTCCACCATTTTGCAAATCATGCACAATGGAAACATTTTGACTTGGAGTTACAATAATTACTCCTGCCGAAGTTGTTGTCCAAACTCCATCACCATTTGTTATTGGTGCCGCATTTATTGTTTCGGAGCTAGTGCAAACACTTCTGTCATTTTCTGCAAGTGCATCTTCTGCAAGATTATTAAAAACTGAAACATCCTCAAAAACAGAACATTGGTCTAATGTAACTGTCCATCGGAGAACATTTTCGCCAAAAGCGAGATTGCAAACTTGCGAAACATTTGAAGTTGGGTCTGTAAAAGTTATTGGTAGTGGAGCTGACCATTGTCCTGTTCCTCCTGCTGGTGGAAGTGTGGCAGATAAACCTACACATGTTCCACAAACATCGGCATAAGGTCCGCCTGCATCAACTACTGGTAGAGAATAATCTATCCAAATAGTATCTGTAGATTCTGGACAAGTTCCATTTGCGATATGCCAAACGAACATGTTTGTTCCGATTGTTAAACCATCAACATCTACTGTGTTAGTAGAATTATCGGGAGTAAATGTAACTCCACCAGTTGTTGTAGTCCAAAAACCAATTCCATTTGTTGCACTATTTGCATTAAGAGTGTAAGTTCCATCGCAAGTATAGGCTGGCATAATGTTACCTATTGTTGCAGTAGTTGGAGTATTATTTGTTACATCTACTGAAGCCCCTGCTGTACAACCACCTGCGGAAACCGTCCAAGTGAAATGATTTGTTGTTGTATTATTTAAAACTGTGGCAAAAGTTGTAGGACTTGTTATATTATCTATATTCGCACTACCTGGTCCAATAGACCATACTCCTACTCCACCATAAGACGAGGGGTCGTTTCCATAAAGAAAAACTGAGTCTGTGCAAACTTCTAAAGCACTTGCTACTGCAGTTGCTTCTACAGGATATGCAAAAATTGTTACTTCTACTGAGTCTTTACAATTTCCATTTGTTGCAACCCACCTAAAAGTATTTGCATCAAAATTTAAACCTGTTACAGAAGTTGTTGGTTGATTCGGGTTTGTAACAGTTCCAGAAGAGGCAATATTAGACCAAGTTCCTGTAGCACCTGCTGGAAGAGCTGCTACTGATAAGTGTCCTATATCTGTGCAATATGGTCCTGGATCTGTAAAATCTGTTACATCTATTGAATTGTTTGTAATCTCTACAGTATCTGAACTTGAACAATAATTATTTTGAACAATCCACCTGAATACATTATTAACTATAGGGTCTAAGCCAGAAACCCAAGTATTATTTAGAGTTTCGTCTGTAAAAGTTCCTGCACCTCCAAGAACAACCCATTGTCCCCAAGCTCCGTTTGGCAAAACTGTTCCATTAAGTTGAATACTGTCGCCGTGGCAAGCTTCGTCATCTGCACCTGCATTAACTGCTGCTGGCATATTGTTGGTAACATACATTGTGTCTGCAGACTCACAACCTTTATTGTTTACATGCCAAATAAATTCTGTTTCTCCAAGAGGTAAGTTTGATACATCAGCTGTGGCACTTGATATATCGTCAAATATTACTACTACAGAGTTGCATGTCCAATATCCATAACCTGAGGCTGGATTTGAAGCATTCATAGTTATATCACTACAAGCTCCAGGCATATCAGGTCCTGCATCGGATTGCATTTTTATTCCCATTATCGTTATTGCAGAGGAGCAATTGGAAGGAACGGTTGTCCATACAAAATAGTTTGAACCAAAATCCAGATTAAGAACATCTGTATTTCTATTGTTTGGGTCGTCTATTGTAGCACCACCGGAAGTTGTCCATGTTCCATTATCAGGTCCTGGTTTGTTTGCACGTAACTCTATTTGGTCACAAACTTCTATACCATTTGCTGGACTTGTTATTTCACATTGAGAATATCCAAATTGGATAGATAGAATAGATATGAGCAGAAATAAAATTAATGCTCTCCTGTTTGTTTTAACTCTTATATTTTCCACAGCTGTAAGGATTTAATAGTTAATGACTTGCGTTAAGCAATTATGTTTTTTTTACCTTTATATATACCGAAAAATTCCAAAATTATATAGCCCGTCGGTTATAAATTTTGAAAGAAGTATATACAAAGTTTTATATGGTTTTTACTTTTTTTTAACTTAAAAAAAAATTTTTTATTATTTTAATATTCATTTTTTTGATGAAATATTTTTTATTTATCAAACTATGCTTGTCTTTTATCAATAAGTATGAGTCCACCCCAAGAAGTGTATTTTTACCAAAATCAAGGCAGATATGAATTTCAGAGACAGAGTTTACTTATTGTAAATGAGTATTTTAAAATTTGTATCCAACATAGAATTTGGCAAAAAGATGCTTTTCGGAGTGGACTCAAGTATTCCATTTTTAAGAAGACTTACATATCGTAAAAAAAGTTGCACAGTATTTAATCGTTTACGGAAATTCATATCTTCCGTCTGGATTTGAAATAGAATTTTCATTTCTTGGAGTATTATGATAATATATCCCTGTGCCCCTGGCATTATCTCCGTTTAATGAGTTCCCAGTAATTAATAATTCGATAAAATTTACAACTGAATTATAAGCACTTATACCTGCTCCATAATTTCCAGAAATATTATTTTGTATTTTAACTCCATCATTTACAGTTCCGTCTATCGTTACATTAGAGTCATCTATACAAATACCTCCACCTCTGTATATTGTAGAATTATTATTTTGTATTATTGTATTTGGTCCTTCAATTATTACGGTAGAATTATTTCCAATATAAATTCCTGCTCCACTTCCTCCGTGGTTTGAATTTATAGATAAGTTATTATTTTCTACAATAATATTTTTAAGCGTAGGGTCTGAATTAAAGATAAAAATTCCTCCACCATAATATGCAGCACTTGGTGCATGTAAAGTAGTGTTTGCAGGCAATCCAAAAGTTCCAGAACCATTTGTAAGAGTAAAACCATTAATAAAAGATGAGCCTCCTCCATCTATTGTTAGAGGTGTTCCTGAATTACTACCATTAATTATAACTGCAGCAGGATTTGCTGGGTCTCCTTCTATATCTATTGTTATACCACTAATGTTTACGTGTTCGTAGTATGTTCCTGCGGCAACAAATACTTTATCTCCATCTGCTGCTGCGTCTATTCCTTGTTGAATTGTAGGATAGTCTGTTGGCACATTTATAAAACGTGAAAGCACAGTAAATGTAAATGATTGTATATCATTCTCTACTGGCAACCCTGTATCATCTACTTGTAAAACAATAGGATAAGCACCTAAATCTACATCTCCGGGTGTCCACGAGAGAACTGCTGTTCCATTTGCTCCTGGCGTAAAAGTCATTCCTGCTGGTTTGCTTGTGCAAGTAACAGTAAGGTCAGACAATAAGTGGTCTATGTCGCTTGTTGAAATATTGTAAGTCCAAGTTTGTTGTGATTTTATAAATGTTGGATTTGGAGTTGAGGTAAAAATTGGTGCATCATTTATTGGATTAATGGTAACATCTACTCTTATTTGGTCTATAAGAGTTCCGTCCGAAATTTGCACAATAAACCAGTCTGCTCCGTTAAAATCTGCATTTGGTGTGTAGCCAATAGCCAAAGAATGTGCATTTGGCGGATTTGTAGAACCCGTTGCTACCGCAGTGCCATTTGATGCTGGTGTTACAATACTCCAAGTTATAGATTCGTCATCTACATCTATTGCAGAAAGTGTGAGAGAAAAAGCTGTTGGATTTGCGTCTTCGTCCATTGTTACTGGAACAGGACCAGGATTATCTGTTAGTGGCAAATATGGAAGAGTTACAAATTGTGGAGGATTATTAGTTTCATAAGCTCCTATATCCACTATTCCTCTAATTCTTGTTTGTGCATCGTAATCTTCATTAGCAGGAAAATCACCTACTACTGTTCCTGCATCTCCTGTTCCTATACATGGCGAAGTTCCTGTGGTTAAATGGAATAAGCCATCAGAAAATAGTGGGTCTTGATTATCACATGCGGCATCTGGCGTGTAGCGACCTCCTGAATATCCTCCTGCTCCCGTAAATGCTCCTGTTCCACCTTCAAGATCGCAGTTATCAAAATATGGGTCTGAACCTGTATCGTTTAAATGAATTTCAGTTCCATTTCCCCAAAAAATTGTATTTCTAAAACGCATATCACTGTTGTTGCAATATAAAGCACCTCCGTTAGTGGCTGTGTTATTGGCAATTGTATTATTTAGATTAAAATAATTTCCATCGTTATTTGCATTTGAAGCAATTGCACCTCCATTGGTTGCATCATTTCCATAAATTAAAGTATTTGTCATTTTATAAGCCGAAGAGCCATCTATAAATAAAGCTCCTCCCCTACCCGATGCTATATTTCCTGTTATATTATTTCCACTAAAAACGGGGTCTGCTCCGTTGTCTATACAAATTCCTGCTCCGTCTTCTGCTGTATTATTTTGTATTGTTACTTGATTTAAAGTTGCATTCAATCCATTTCCACTAAAATATAAAGCTCCTCCCCAACCTGCATTATTATACAAGCCTTTATTTGCTTGATTATTTTGAAAAGTTTCACTTATTATTATTGAACCTGCTCCCGTTGTTCCGTAGAAAGCAATTGCTCCTCCCCAACCAGAATCATCTTTATAAGATATTGCTTTATTTCCACTATAATTATTTCCTGAAAAAGTTAAAGCACAATTATTTGTGAAAATTGCTCCTCCATAACCTGCTTCATTATTATTAAAGGTATTATTTGTTAAAGTTGCAGATGAGTTCATTAAATAAATTGCTCCACCCCTTGCCGAGTTATTTCCTGCGGCGGTTGAAACGGCTCTATTTCCTGTAAAATTATTCCCTATTATTTGTGGACTTTCCCCATTTATACATAAAGCTCCACCACTACCATTATATTGATGCACAGTGGTATTTGTTGCAACATTATTTGTAAAAGTGTTATTAGTAATAGGTGGACAATTATCCTCAATATATGCTCCTGCACCCCGTCCTCTGCTATTGCCTCCAGAACCAGTGCAAGTATTTGCTATAAATTGGTTATTATTTAAGGCATTAGACCATGTGCTACTTGTTGAGTATAAGCCACCTCCATTTTGTGTAGCTGAATTTCCTTGTATGGTGCAACCTGTAATATTAGGACTTGCTGTGCTTGTAATATAAAATCCGCCACCGTATTTATCTGCTCCTGTTACCGAGTTGTTGGATACAGTGCAGTTAGAAAAAGTTGGCGATGCAGCATTTCTAATATAAATCCCGCCTCCGTGGTCGTCGCCTGTGTTACTATCTATAACACAAGAACTAAATACTGATGCTCCTTGATTTATATAAATTCCTCCACACTCATCAACTGCAGTATTGTTATTTATATCACAATTATTAAAGGTAGAACTTCCATTACTAATATAAACTCCAGCTCCATCATTTGCCTGATTATTAAGGTTTACCGTAACAGTGTTAAATGTAGGGTCTCCACCACTAACATAAATACCACCACCATATTGTCCACCACCACTACCTGCTGAATTGGTAGAAAATGTGCAGTTAGAAAAATTAGACTCTGCTCCTAGAAAATATCCGCCACCACCGTCGTCATTAGCAACATTGTTTTCAAATAAGCAATTCGTAAACTCTGCATTTGCATCTCTCAAATAAACACCTCCACCATCTCCTGTAACATTATTATTTATTATATTACAATTTCGGACTATTGGAGTGCAATTTCTAAAATAAATTCCTCCACCATTGCTAGTATTACCTCTCTGGATTGTAAATCCGTCAAGAATTGAGGTATTATTTAGAGTTCCGTTATTATAAATTATTCTATTTAGGTTTCCGCCGTCAAGTATTGTTACGTTTGTAACATAGTCTCTTGCAGCAAAATTAGGATTTCCTGCATCAGGGAAACCTCCGTAAACAGTTATATTTCTTAAAGTTAGCTGACCATTTGCATAAGTTCCTTCGGCAACCCAAACTTCAGCAATGCCATTAGAATTTGCATAATTCATACCTGTTTGAATATTAGGGCTAGCTTTTGCCCAAGTATCATAAGGTTCAGTATTTGAACCACCAAGATGCACATAGACTTGCGAGTAACTCACTGAAATAAATAAAAGAGACGATAAAATTACGGATATAATATTTTTCATAATGCTTATGGTGTATATGGTTTAATAACTAATTAATTATTTTAAGTTAAAATTAACTTCACAAAAATAGTTTCTCAATGTATTAGACGAAAAATAACATAAAATAGTTGCACTGAAATTCACAAAAATAATATTTTTTATAAATATATACTAATTATAAACTATAAATAATGAATTATAAATTATAAATAACTGATTATTTAAAGATTATATCATATCCAAAAAGAATTACAAGTATAAATTGAAAATTGAAAAAAATTATTATTATAGAATTTTCAAGAATTTAGTATTAAATTTAATAACTTTTGACAAGAATGATTAAAAAAAGTATCTTTGTGCATTATTTTTCAACTTATAAAAGAATAGAGTATGTAACGTATCAGGAGCTATTGGCTTTTAGATATTGGCTTAATTTTTTGTCGCTTTGCGAAGCCAAAAGCCAACTGCCAACAGCTAAAAACCACAATATATTACACACTCAAAAGAATAGAACTTAATGAAATTTACTATAATAATTCCCGTTTACAATCGCCCCGATGAGATTGTAGAACTTTTAGAGTCCCTTAAAAATCAGACACTTAAAAATTTTAATATTGTCATAATTGAAGACGGCTCAAAATTAGATTGCAAAAAAGAAGTAGAAAAGTATTCGCATGTGCTTGATATTAAATATTTTTATAAAGAAAACACTGGACCTGCAAAAACCAGAAATTATGGAGCAGAAAAATCATCGGGAGAGTATTTTATTTTCTTTGATTCCGATTGTATTATTCCACCAAAATATTTTGAAATTACAACCAAACAACTTGAAAAAGAAAATATTGATGCTTATGGAGGACCTGATGCAGCACACGAATCTTTTTCCAATTTACAAAAAGCAATAAGCCATTCTATGACCTCGTTTTTTACCACAGGAAAAATTAGAGGTGGCGAAAAAATAGATAAATTCTATCCTCGAAGTTTTAATATGGGAATAAAAAAATCTGTATGGAACAAAGTTGGAGGTTTTCCTATAACGAGCATGTTTCCGGGTGAAGACATGGTTTTTTCAATAGAAATTATTAAGCAAGGCTTTAAAACTAAACTGTTTAAAAACTCAAAAGTATATCATAAAAGACGAAATACCGTGCGAACCTTCTTTAAACAAGTTGCAGGTTTTGGAAGAACACGATTTATTATTTCAAAAGTCTATCCCAAAACATTCAAGATATTTTACCTATTTCCAAGCATATTTACATTTGGAATTTTGGGTTTACTTATTACTTCTATTTTTTGCCAGTTGTTTTTATTACCTATTGCAATATACTCATTATTAATATTTTCAGAAGCTTTAATAACCAACAAATTTAATTTTAAAGTTGCATTTTTATCAGTAATAACAAGTTTTATTCAACTGATTGGCTATGGGACAGGCTTTATTTCTGCAATTTTTAAAGGAGATGTATATGATGTTTATCAAAAAGGATTTTATAAATAAAAATAAGTTTTTTCACTCTGTAAATAATCCATTGATAATCCATAAGCCCACCCCAACCCTCCCAA
>JAOZQN010000329.1 GCA_029932195.1 Bacteroidales bacterium
ATTATATACGTAATAATCAATTAATTATAAACTCCGAAACTTCAGTAACTAATATTCCGATTAAGGAAAAATTTAATTTGTTCATTTTTTTAATGTGTTCTTAAAATTAATAAAAAAATTATGCAAAATAAGTTAGCCACGTCTGGTGAAAAATATTTTTGCAAGTTCAAAATTTAGGTCTATTGCAATTTTCCCTTTTGAGACTGCAATTGTAAAAATAAAAAAACTATGTTCCAAATAATTTTATGTATAATTATTTGACAATCAAAGTTTAAATGTCGTAAGTGGGCAGTATAATGTCGTAAGTGGGCAGTGTTTTTATTGTAATAGTAATATTATCAGGGTATTAATGTGTTTTTTAAATAAATGGGGCATAAAAAAAGTTTAATTTTTTATTTTTTTTCAGAAAAATTGGAAAAAAGATAACCTCAAAGGAGTTTTATTTTACAAAAAAATATTAAAGAGAAGGAGTTTTTCGTGTTTACACTCTCGTAATTTAATTTCAAAACAAAAATACAATTTAACGCTTTGCGGAATTTCCAACGATCAACTAACAACTATATTATTTCCCCAATTCCAGCTGATTTTTAACCAATTTGTAGTATGCACCTTTTTTTTCTGCAAGTTCTGTATGAGTGCCAAGTTCTACAATTTCTCCTTTTTCGAGAACTACAATTTGGTCGGCATTTTTAACGGTGCTTAATCTGTGTGCAACTACCACAACTGTTTTTCCTCTGAAAAATTGGTTTAAATTTTCCATTATTTTTAACTCGTTGTTTGCGTCGAGAGCGTTTGTGGCTTCGTCAAAAAATATAAATTCAGGATTTTTATAAACAGCACGAGCAATTAAAATCCTCTGTTTTTGCCCCTGACTTAGTCCGCTACCTTCTTGCCCTATTTTTGTATTATAAGCTAAAGGTAAACCTTCTATAAATTCCTGAATATTAGCTACTTTTACTGCATTTAATAATTTTTCTTTATCAATTATTTCGTCGCTGATAGCAATGTTTTTAGCTATTGTATCCGAAAAAATAAATCCGTCTTGCATAACAACTCCGCATTTTTCTCGCCACATTTTTTGGTTAATATTTTCTAAACGAGTGTCGCCAACCGTAATTTCTCCATTCACTGGTGGATAAAATCCTAATAATAATTTTATTATTGTAGTTTTTCCACTCCCACTTGTGCCTACAATTGCTGTGATTTTTTTATCCGGAATTGTTAAATTAATATTTTTCAGAACCAATTCAGAATGCTGTCCTTCATACTGGAACGATAGCTTAGACAGTTTTATAATTCGTTTTTCTGGTAAAACAGCAATTTTGTTGTCATCGGGATTTTCCTCGTCGTCTTTGTCGTGAATTTCGCCAAGTCGTTCTAAGCTAATTTTTGCATCTTGTGCCGAGCGTGCAAAATTTATCATTTGAGAAATAGGACTATTTAACTGCCCTATTATATATTGAACGGCAAGCATCATGCCGAGAGTCATACTACCTTCTATTACCGAAGTGGCTGCAACAAAAGATATTAGAATATTTTTTATTTCGTTAATAAAAGAAGAACCTGCTTGCTGATATTGATTTAACGAAAGACTTTTAATGCTTACTTTAAATAATTTTGCCTGTATTCGCTCCCATTCCCAACGTTTTTGTCGCTCACAATTATTCAGTTTTATCTCCTGCATTCCTGTAATTAGCTGTATCAAATTACTCTGATTATCAGACATTTCTGCAAAACGTTTAAAATCTAAATCTCTACGTTTTTTCATAAAAATAAAAATCCATAAAGCATATAAGATACTGCCAATCACAAATATAGCCAAAATTTTAAGACTATATATTGCAAGCACAATTCCAAAAATTATTAAATTGAATATAGAAAATAATATTTCTAAGGACGTAGATGTCAAAAAACTTTCTATCCTGCGGTGGTCGCTGATGCGTTGCATAAGGTCGCCAATCATTTTGCTGTCGAAAAAACGGATAGGCAGTTTCATTAATTTGATTAAAAAATCGGAAATTAACGAAATATTTACACGAGTGCTAATGTGCAATAATATCCAATTTCGGATAAAATCAACAGAAGTGCGACTTGCAAACAGCACTAACTGTGCAATTAATACAAGTTGTATAAATCCAATATTTTGATTGGAAATTCCAAAATCTACTATTGACTGGGTAAGAAAGGGAAAAAGTAGTTGCAGTAAACTTCCAGCAATTAAGCCGATAAATAGTTGTGCTATAAACTTTTTGTATGGATTGAGATACGAAAACAAAAATTTGAAACTTGCTTTATTTTGTTTGTCTCCTTTTTGAGCATAAAAATCGGGGGTTGGTTCTAATAGCAGAGCAATTCCTTTGCCTTCGCCATCGGATTGTGTGCTTTGCCAATTTTTTATAAATTCTTGTTTTGTGTATTTTACCAGCCCGTGAGCAGGGTCGGCTACGTAAATGATTATTTTTTTATCGTTTTTATGATTTTTTATTTTGTAAACTACCACAAAGTGATTTTGACTCCAATGGACAACGCAAGGCAAAGGAGCTTCTTTTACCAATTGTTCAAAACTAATTTTTACGCCCATACTACGCATACCAATAGCTTCGGCAGCATCGGAAATACCAAGCAAAGAAACTCCTGCACGAGTGATATTGCTTTTTTCTCGCAAATTTTGCACCGTATAAGATTTGCCATAATGTTTAGCAACCATGCGTAAACAAGTAGGACCGCAGTCCATTGCATCTAATTGTCTGTAATGTGGGAATTTTTTAATGTTGATTGGCATTAGTTTTTTGACATAATTTTTTCATTTTTAAGAATCACCAAAAATACTAATTTATGATTAGAAAATAAAATTAATCTTCAAATTTTGCTGTGTATGGATTGTATTTACATTTTGCTGGCTTCGAATAAATATTGTTTTCATCTTTAATAAATGCTCTACAATCGGTGCAAATATAACGAAATTCACAGTCTTTGCAAACTTCTATTTGGTCTTTGGCAATAAACCATAAATCTTTAAAGCCTTGTTTTTCAAGAGCTTCTTTTAAGGTTGTGTTTTCAATATTACCATAACTTTTTTGCATTGAAGGGCAATTTTTAATTTCGCCATTTACATCTATGCTAATTTTACGGTTTAGGCAAGTATTGTGTTTTTGAGCTTCAAAATAATGATTAACATTTTTGCAAAACAATGAAGGTGCAATATTTCCACAATGAGAATCATCACAAATATTTTTTGCATAAAAAGATAGAGCAAAATTTTCACGATTAAAAGTATCTGCAACCTCTTCGTATGGAGAGTTATATACAACCAAATTACCGATTCGTTTGTATTTCTTTGGTAATTGTTTTATTTCTTCTTCCGATTTAAAATTATTAAAATCACAGATTAATTCCAAAGAACGTATTGAGGAATTTTCTACTACTTCTAATAATTCAGTTATTTTTTCAACGTTAATAATGTCATAAATTCTTATCTGAAGATGGAGACAATTTATATTGTCTAACATTTCGATTGCACTAACTACATTATACTTTGACCTTTTATTAATATCAACTATTGCATTTGTTATTAATGACGGTTCGTCCCAATTTAAACTTAATTTTGGAAAACGTTTTTTCTCATCTTCGTTTCCAATAAAACATATTTCTTCTGAAATTAAAAAATTAATATATTCGTTTACAACATCTATACTTTCAACATATTTTTCCTTTATTTCTTCTATACTAATATTTTGTGCTTCGTTTACAAAATCAACAAGTGTATCTGGTATAATTTTAATATTATTTCTTTGGCTATCGAACATTATTGCTTGCGAAGCTCCTTTGGCAAAAAGACAAGAAGCAAATGGAATAAGATACTTTTTATTGTTCATTGTATTCTGGAAATTGGTTTGTAAAAGAATTTGGCATAATCCGAACTTTGGATTTTTGGAATTTCTATTGTTTTTTTTTCATTACTTGATTGTTCTTTTTCATTAATTTCTATAATTTCAATTAATCTATAATTATATGGAAAATCTTTATATTGTTCTTTATTAAGTAACTTTTTTGAGTTCATGATATTTATTTTTGAGGAAATTAGCTATATATTTTTCTATTTGATAGTTACAGTATCCACTTACAAAATCTAATTGCCCAACAGGATTTACTTCTAAAAAAACATAGTTTTTACCATCAAAAATCATATCTATGCTACCACTTTGTAAGTTTAATTTTTGCATTAATTTGATGAGTTTTTGTTCAATTTTGGTAGGTAGCACATAAGGAATCATTCGGTTTTGCTTTTCTTTGTCATAATTCCTAAAATCAGTTTTAGTTTTTTCGTTGTTTTGCGAAAAAATTGCCATAGAAAATAATTTATCAAAAAAGATAAAAGTTCTTATTTCGTATTTTTTTTCTATTTCATTTTGGAATAGAGAATAAAAGAATTTGCTTTCTTCTTTTATAATTTCTTTTCCTACTGTATTCGTGCCTTGTTTTAAATAATTATTTTCATTTTTATAAGGAATTATATCTTGAATGTTTTTGGTTATTAATTTATCATTCTTGTTTTTTATATTAGAAAAATCGTTAGTAATAAAAGTATTCGGAATATTTAACCCAACTTTTACAGCAATATCAAGTGTTATAAGTTTATTTATATTGTAAAAACGATAATCGTCTATATGGAATTTCTCCAAGATTTTATATGCAATATAATCACTTAAGGTTTTTCGTTCTTCAATTAAATGATAACGAAGAGATTGTTGCTTTGATGATATTTTAGGAATGCGAAATTGAAAAAGGCCTCTTCTATTCCATATAATGGAAAAATTATCAAGTAAATATTTTTTATTTTTATAAGTGAATGTAATTTCTGATTTATTATTATTTATTTCAATTAAATCAATAATATCAAAGCATAAATTATCATCCATTCTTAAAAAAGGAATGTTATCGTTATGTAACCATTCTGTTACTTTTGTAGTGGTAGCATCTCCTTCTTCACTTAATATCAGAATCATAATAATAAAAGATTTAGAAAAACCAGAAGTTAAAAAAGAAGAATCTTCTGGTTTTACTTTTTAATACATTATTAACTTATTTCAAAATAATAATATTATACTGCTCCTTCCACTCCACCTTCTGCCATGTCTATAATATCGCCGCCTGCGTCTACCCAGACCCTGTCAGCCATCCATGCACCTGTTGTCATCCATGTTACGACCCAAATGTAATGTCCTCCACCTGTAATATTTTTCATTTTATTATTTTCTAATGTTTGAAAATTTACTGAATCTAATTTTTTAAGTTTCATTTTTAATAATTTTAAGTGTTAATAAATAAAAATTGTTTGTTTAAATTATTGAGTTAAGAATTAAAATATTTTTAATTAAATTTTAATTTTCTCTTATTAATTTTTTTTATTGTAACATAGCCTTTAAGTATTCGTCAAGTTTAGGTAGTCCTACTTCGTGTCGCCTTTTATCAACATTTACAGAATCCTCAATAGGTAAAGGATAGTATTTACCTGTTATTGTGTCGATTGTTAATTGAGTTCCATATATTTGTTTTTTACCATTTCTTATTGCGATTCTATCTTCTAACATTGCCAAATCACTTGCTTGTGCATTGTTGTTACTTACTCCTTCTTGTAATATAGGCAAATACTTTTCCTGAGTTTCAATATCAGCGTGTTGAATTACCAAAAGAAGAGCCAAATTTCCGTCAAAACCTATTTCTTTTCTACCTAACCAACCATATTTATCAAGTATATTTTTAACTTTTATTAAATTAATTGAATCTTTTTCGTTTATTGTTTCCTTAATAACATTTACCTCTTCTGAATGCCTACCATATTCTTTTACTATCTCTATTGCTTGTAGTCTATATTTTTGATCTTCTTCAAGTACAGTATCCAAAATTAATTTAATTTTTTTGTGCAAATTTAATATTGAGTCTTCTTTTGTTTTATTCGATTTAACAATATCAATAATTTTAGCCCATCGTTCATCATTTTTTAGTGCATCAAGATTTTTTTCGTTAATAAGAAGATTAGACTTACTGTATTTGAAATCATTTACCAGCACAAATAAATGTTCGAATGCGTAACTTAATTCACCTGAAAGACAAGAAGAACAGGCAGCATTGTATCTTTGATAAGAGTATTCTTTTTTCTCTGTTAAAGCAAATGCCTTATTATATTTCTTAGCTGATTTTTTATACTTCTTTTCTTTATATAAATCCCATGCCTCCTCTATTAATTCAGAATAATTTGCTTGTTTTTGCTGGCAAGATAAATTAATAAAAAAAAATAGGGTTATTAATAAAAATAAATTATTTGATGTGTTTTTTGACATAATTTTTTGAAAATGGTAAACAAGTAAATTTATAAGTTTTTATTTTTTTGAGAATGCAATTATAAAAATAAAAAAACTATGTTCCAAGTAATTTTCTCTTATTAATTTTTTTTATTGTAACATAGCCTTTAAGTATTCGTCAAGTTTAGGTAGTCCTACTTCGTGTCGCCTTTTATCAACATTTACAGAATCCTCAATAGGTAAAGGATAGTATTTACCTGTTATTGTGTCGATTGTTAATTGAGTTCCATATATTTGTTTTTTACCATTTCTTATTGCGATTCTATCTTCTAACATTGCCAAATCACTTGCTTGTGCATTGTTGTTGTTTACTGCTTCTTGTAATATAGGCAAATACTTTTCCTGTGTTTCAAGGTCAGCATGTTGAATTACCAAAAAAAGAGCCATATTTCCATCAAAACCTATTTCTTTTCTACCTAACCAACCATATTTATCAAGTATTTTTTTTACTTTAATTAAATTTATAGAATCTACTTCTATAATTGTTTCCCAAATAGCTTTTACCTCTTCTGAATACCTACCATATTCTTTTTCAATCTCTATTGCTTGTAGTCTATAGTTTTGGTCTTCTTCAAGTACAGTGTCCAAAATTAATTTAACTTTTTCAGAATCATTAATTGTTATAATTTCTTTGTCATTTACTTGGTTTGAACAAGAAAATAATGAGACTAAAAAGATTAAGATTATTAAAATTGTTGTTCCTTTTTTCATTTCATTTTTATTTTTTTGAGATTGCAATTATAAAAATTAATAAACTATGTTCCAAATAATTTACTGTATAATTATTTGACAATCAAAGTTTAAATGTCGTAAGTGGGCGTTTAAATGTCGTAAGTGGGCGTTTAAATGTCGTAAGTGGGCGTTTAAATGTCGT
>JAOZQN010000330.1 GCA_029932195.1 Bacteroidales bacterium
AATAAGTAAAAAAAATGGGGAATTAAATTTGGAAGTTTAAAATGAGAATTACTGCGAAAATTCATACATACACAATCTACAACAAGGATATTCCATAGTAAGATATGGTGATTTTACAGCTTACTCCGAGTATTTTTATAAATGCGTTACTCCAACTCTCGGATACCAAAATGATTTAGCAGGTTCTGAGGGGAGTATTTCAGGTAATATTTACGATGACGGACAATTACTAACTAACGGAACATTTAAACTTGATGACACTAACATTACGATAAGTGAAACAGGATTTAATGATATGCCACTATCTCGAACATACACATCAATTTGGTATAATAATTTTGAATTAGAGATAGACCCTATTTCTATTGAACCAGGTGAAACAACAAATTGCGATATACACTTTATTTCTGTCTCAATTAACAATATAGAAAGAAAAAACATTGTATTTTCTTTATTTCCAAATCCTGCAAAAGAGAATGTTCAATTTTATTACAAAACAGAATTTCAAGATGATAGAAAAATGAGAATAGAAATTAGGAGTCTTGACGGTAAATTGGTTGATAAAATAAATTTACAAAAAATAGGTGAATCTTTCGTAACATATAGTCTTGAAAATAAAAACAAAGGATTGTATATTTGTTCGTTAATGTCTGATAATGTAAAACTAAGAGAGGTAAAATTAATAATTCAATAATGAAACATATATTTTTTATAATTTATCTCTTTTTTGCATTACTCTCAAATGCTCAACACAAGATAGAATTTGTGTCAGAGGATATTACATTTGAAATAAAAAATGATACATTTTTCGTAAACGGAACATATTTTTTTAAAAACATTAAGGATAGTTGCTCTAAAATAACAATAAGCTATCCTTTTCCCGAAAATAAATATATGGGATGTGTTAAAAATTTTGAGTTATATACAGACACAAATAAAACTAAATATTCATTAATTGATATTTCAAATAAAAGAACACTTTTTACATCAGAACATTGTGATTCTAACATGTTTTTTTTTAACATTAAATATCAACAACAACTATTAAAAGATACTGCAAAGTATATTCTAACAACAACAAAAAATTGGCACAAACCATTACACACTGCTGATTATAAACTAATTGTTCCAAGTGATATGAAAATTATATTTTTTTCATACTATCCCGACACTGAGTTGCTGATAGAGGATAAGAAGATTTACATTTGGCATAAGATTAATTTTTACCCAGATAAAGATTTTCTGATAAAATATGACAGATAATAAAATGAATAAAATTATTTTTAATTCTACTTTACAAAGTTAAAAATAAATGCCAAAGGCGTGATAATCAATAGACTTGCCTGTAAGGGCAAGTTTATTTTATATTAAGTTTTAGCACCACAGATAAAATACTATTATTCAGTTCGTCCTTGCCCTATCGGACAAGATTATTGATTATTGCACCGTTGGTGCTTAAAAGTCTTATAATCAGAGCTTTTTAACTTCGTAAAGTAGAATTAAGCACCAAAACTATATTAACCATTTTTTAATATCAAAGTAGCTTAAAGTCAATAAAAAAAGGTTTGAAATAATCTCAGCAATTCTAAATCAAAGCTTTAATTTTTTGTAATAACTTTTGTAAGTCAAAGTAAACTAAAAATTAAATACTAAAACTTAACGACTTATACCCTCTTCTGTAATAAAACCAGTAATAAGCTCTACTGGAGTTACGTCAAATGCAGGATTAAATGCTTCTGAATTTGGTGATGCTACAAGTATTTTTTCTAATTTATTATTTTTATTCAGTCCTGTTTGGTAAAGAACCTCGTCTTGAGAACGCTCTTCTATTTTTATATCTTTTCCTGTTGCTGTATTTTTGTCGAAAGTAGAAGTTGGTGCGGCTACGTAAAAAGGTATGCCATAATATTTTGCAGCAATAGCTTTTTCCAAAGTTCCTATTTTATTTGCTGTGTCTCCGTTTGCGGCAATTCTGTCGGCTCCTGTAATTATCATATCTATTTGTCCCTGAGACATTAAGTGTGCCGTTGCATTGTCTGCAATTATTTTGTGAGCCACATTTTCGTTTTTCAATTCCCAAGCCGTCAGCCTTGCTCCCTGACTTCGTGGACGAGTTTCATCAACCCATACAAAAATATTTTTACCTTGCTTATTCGCTTCATACACAGGCGATAATGCACTTCCGTAATCAATAAAAGCCAACCAGCCAGCATTGCAATGTGTAGCTATTTTATAATTTGGCTTGATTAATTTATTTCCAAATTCTCCTATTTTTTTGCAAGCCATAGCATCTTCGTCTGCTATTTTCTGAGCCTCTAAAATTGCCAATTCTCTGGAAATTAATGCTTTCTTATAAACTCTACTGGTAGCCATAAATAGATTTTGAGCCGTAGGTCGTGTAGCTTCAATATTTTTTAGGGCTTTATTTAAAAATAAAATGTATTTTTCTTTACTCAAATTACTTGCTTCAATTGAGGCTTGTGCCATTGCAAAACCAGCTGTTGCTCCAATAGCTCCTGCTCCTCTAACTATCATTGTCTTAATAGCTTGGCAAGTTTGCAAATAGTTTATTGATTCAAATATTTTAAATTCAAATGGCAATAAATTCTGCTCAATCATAAAAACACTTGATGCTTGCATCCAAACTGTTTGATAATTTTGATTTTTTACTTTCATTTTTGGGCTGTTGAGTTAAAAAAAAGTTGTTTTAATAAAATTTTTATTTGATTGTCAAAATTCTACTTCCACCGTCTGTTTCTTTTATTGTTATTTTGATGAAGTTTTCGGGTAAAATATCCTCAATTAATTCTGGCCACTCTATAAAACAGAGATTTTTGCTGTAAAAATAGTCTTCGTAGCCAAAATCGTAAGCCTCTTCTATTTTTTCTATTCTATAAAAATCAAAATGATAAATTTCGGTATTATTTACCGTTTTATATTCGTTGATTATTGCAAAAGTAGGACTTGTAACAGTATCATTTACACCAAGTTGTTTGCATAATGTTTTTATAAAAGTAGTTTTTCCGCTACCCATTTCACCATAAAAAGCCAAACAATTAATATCCGACATGTTTTTATTAATATAATTCAAAAATTCTTTGGCTACATTATCAATATTTTCTAAAGTTAATTTTAATTCCATATTTTTGTAGAGTTTTAAGGTGGAAGTTTTAGAGGGGAGGGTGGAGGTTTTTAGGTTGGAGGGTGGAGTTTTTTAGGAGAGAGTTTTTATTCGCCATACGAAATTTTAAAACCTCCCTCCTAAAATCCTCTCTCCTCCCTCCTAAAAATCCTCCAACCTAAAATAAAACTCCTAATTTTTCGGGTTAAAGATAAGTAAAGGTATCAACATTTCTTCCATTGATATTCCGCCGTGTTGAAAAGTATCACGATAATATTTCATATAATGATTAAAATTATTTGGATATACGAAAAAATCACGGTTCATTGTAAAAATAAACGATGAACTAATATTTGATTTTGGTAAACCTATTTCTTCTGGTTTTGTAACTACAAAAACTTCGTTCTTTTTGTAAGCCAAACTTTTACCCTGCTTATATCTTAGATTTGTAGTAGTGTCTTTTTCGCCAACAACTTTTATAGGATTTTGCACTTTTATCGTTCCGTGGTCTGTTGTTATAACTATTTTTACGTCTTTATTTCGTAGTTCTTTCATTAATTCCAAAAGCGATGAATGTTCAAACCAAGTCTTTGTAAGTGAGCGATATGCGGCATCGTCTTTTGCGAGTTCTCTAATCATTTGCATATCTGTGCGAGCATGTGAAAGCATATCTACAAAATTGAAAACCACTACATTGAGTTGTTTTCTTAGATTTGTTTTTAGGTTAGAAATTACTTTCTTGCCATGATAATCGTTAAAAACTTTGTTGAAACTAAAAGGAATATCTTTACGATAGCGTTTCAGAAGAGTTTCAATGAGTTCTCGTTCAAAGTCATTTTTGCTACCCTCTTCTTTTTCGTCTGACCAAAACTGCGGGAACATTTCTGAAATCTGAAGCGGAGTTAGTCCTGCAAACATCGCATTACGAGCGTATTGCGTAGAAGTTGGCAAAAGTGTAGAAATTAGTTCTTCACTTTCCAACGAAAAATAATCACTAATTAGTGGTTGTAACATTTTCCATTGGTCAAATCGGAAATTATCAATAACAATGAGAAAAACATTTTCGTTGTTGTCTAAAAGTGGGAAAATTCGCTTTTTAAAAACCTCGTGAACCATAAATGGGTGGTCTGCATCTTCTTTTATCCATTCTTTATAATTTGATTTTATAAATTTAGAAAATCCATAGTTTGCATCATCTTTTTGCATACTTAGAATTTCGTCCATTGTTTTTTCACTTGTTCTTTCCAATTCCAATTCCCAGTAAACCAGCTTTTTATATACATCAGTCCACTCATCAAAAGTTCGGCAGTCGTTAATTTGCATTGATAGGTTTCTAAAAGCAATTTGATATTTTTCTGTTGTTTTTTCAGTTATCAGACGCTTTTCATCAACATTCTTTTTTATTGATAATAATATTTGATTAGGATTTACTGGTTTTATCAAATAATCGGATATTTTTGAGCCGATAGCCTCGTCCATAATATCTTCTGCCTCACTTTTTGTTACCATAACTACTGGTGTAGTGGGAGTTATAATTTTTATTTTTGGCAAAACTTCCAGCCCTGTAAGTCCAGGCATGTGTTCGTCTAAGAAAATTATATTAAACTTTTTTTCTTGCAAGATTTCCAGTGCATCTTCACCATTATTTGCCGTATCTACGTGATAACCTTTTGCTTCGAGAAATAATATTTGGACTTTTAGCAAGTCTATTTCGTCGTCTATCCAAAGAATTTTTATTTTGTTCATTTATTAGTTTAAAGTTAAAAGTTATATCGCTTATAGTCTTCTTCTCTAATTGTAATAGTTGTGTCTAATTGCGAATGAATATTTAGTTTTATTTCAAAAAAAATATTATCATATTTTTCAAAAATAAAAGTATAATCTTTAGTTTCCAGTCCGTTCATATTAAAATTTACATCGTAGGGACAAACACAATTGCACAAAGCTCCTTTTTCATTTTCTTTTATTGTTATTGTATTTTCTCCTATATCTGTATTTATTTTTATCTCTTCTACACAACAGTTAAAAAATACGTCTGAATGAGTTACTGTAACTGTGTTATCATTAATGTATTTAAAGTTTATTTTTTCTATTATTACATCTTTATCTGTTTTACACTCCGATTTTTCTATATCTGAAACCGAAATTTCATTAACTTTATTACAGCTAATAACTGTTAGTAATAAAAATAAGATAAATACGATTTTATTTTTCATGGTCTTAGAAATAAGAATTTTTACAAAAATAAATATATTTTTTGCAAATTTAAGAATATTTTAAAATAAATTACATATTTTTGTGTTTTTAATATAATTATAAACTTAAAATAAAATTACCATGAAAAAAATGTTTTCTATGTTACTCGTTGTAGCTTTCTTATTTTTATCAGTAGGAGTTCAGGCACAATTTAAAATTGGTGCAAAAGCAGGACTTAGTTTATCACAGTATCAAACAGATAACCCTTTTAAAGAAGATATGACTCTTAAGCCAGGTTATAGTTTTGGAAGTATGGTGGATATAAAAATTGTTCCATTTGTTCGCCTTCAACCAGAATTTATTTATTATCAAAAAGGAGCAACTTTTAAAGGAAATGTTGCAGGGGTTGATTATTTATCAAAAACAACTATTAATTATTTACACATTCCAATTAATCTAAAATTAAACGTGCCAGTAATTCCTATCTATTTTATTGCAGGACCTTATCTTAGTTATGGTTTAAGTGGAACTTTTTATAACAAATCAGCAGGACTTGTTGTTGCAGACAATACTGCATTAGACTTTGGTTTTGAAAAAAACAGTTTTGATACTCGTCCTTTTGATTTTGGAGTTAATTTTGGAACAGGTTATCACAAAGATTTACTTGCAGGTTTAATTACTGTTTTTGTTGAAGCTAGATTTGATGTTGGTTTATTAGATACTGATAATATTCCTGATTCTTTTTCAAAAAACATGAATGTAGGAATAAATACAGGAATTTTATTTGGATTGTAGAATATAAAACAAAACATATTTATTGAATTAAAAAAACAGAGATAGTTATACTGAACTGGGTTAAAAAATTTACTGTTTGTGTTTTGTAATCAAATAATATACAACCTAATAAATAAACAAATAAACCTTTTTTAGTATAGCTTAATCAGTGTTATCTGTATTTCTCTTCTTAATAAAAATAGAAATACAAATAAATACTGATTTTCTTTTTATTTGGAATAAATTTTGTATATTTTAGTTTTGAACCCACTCCGAAAAGCATTTTTTACCAATGAAATAATGTAATTGATGAAAAATAGATTTTTGGTTTGATTTCATTAAATTGGTAATTATCAGATAGTAATCAATTAAAAACTCAAAATTTAACAATTAACATTTCTAAAAAATTTGTATGTTATAAGCAAATTGCTTAATTTTGCAGACGAAAAATTTTAAAAAATGGAAGTAATTCAAAATATACGAACAAAAATAGGTTATTCTCATATCAATAAGAGATTAAAAACATTAGATAGACGTAAAAATTTTAGTAATTTTAAGTCAGCAAAAAGTGTTGGAGTTGTATTTAATGCGACTGAGCAAGATTTGTATAAAATAGCTATCTCTTTTTTTAGATATTTATCCGAACAGAATATTTCTGTTGTTGGCTTGGGCTATGTTTCAAACGATGATATGCTGAACTATTTTCCGTCTAAAAAAGAAATTTCTTTTTTCTCTATAAATAAAGTGAACTGGTATAACAAGCCAATTAGTTCAGATGTTGAGACATTCATAAAAAAACCTATGGATATTGTTATAAATCTTTGTTTACAAGAAACATATCCGCTTCAATATATTATGGCACTCTCGCAAGCAAAAATGAAAATATCTCCCGAGTTTATGAAAAATAATTATTCCGATTTAAGATTTAAGTTTAAAGATAATGTTTCGCTTGAATATTATATTGAACAAATAAAACAATACATGACTCAAATTGGAGTGAAATAGTTTTTGAGTTATCGTGTTCTTTAGTTATCGTGTTGTGAGTTCGCAAAGCGACAGATAACTCAAAAACTAAAAACACGACAACTAAAAAACACGATAACTCAAAAACTAAAAAACACGATAACTAAAAAACACGA
>JAOZQN010000331.1 GCA_029932195.1 Bacteroidales bacterium
TAAATGAGTATTTTAATAATTTTGTATAACGCAGAGTTTTGGGTTTTTAGGAATGTCCATTTATTAAAATAGAATAATGAAGCATAAAAATATTGTATTTATTGCAAAAAGTTTAGATGGATACATAGCTGGAAAAAAAGGAGAGCTTGACTGGTTAAATTCTATACCAAATCCAGAAAATATTGATATGGGCTTTGTTAGCTTAATAAATAGAATTGATGCAATAGTGATGGGAAAAACAACCTTCGAAACAGTTTGCCGTTTTGAAGGTGAATGGTCTTATAATAAACATGTATTTGTATTAAGTAGCACACTAAATAAAGTTCCTGAAAAACTTAAAGAAAAAACAACATTGTTAAATGGCAGTGTGAAAGAGATTTTAAACAATATTCACAAAAGAGGATTTTTTAAATTATATATTGACGGAGGAAGAACAGTTCAAAATTTTCTAAAAGAAGACTTGGTTGATGAGCTTATAATTACTACAATTCCAATTTTGTTAGGTGGTGGATTTTCATTATTTAACGTTTTGCCAAAACCGTTGAAATTTAATCACATAAAAACAGAAGTGTTTCTTAATCAGGTTGTTCAAAGTTCCTACGAACGACAAAAATAATATATTTATTTTTCACGAGTGTCAAGTTAAAGGCTTTTTTGAAATAACAAAATCCTAATTTCAGAACTCACAAAAACGGCATACTTCTCGAAAAACAATCGCAAATTGAATGTCAATTTTTATGTATGGTAAAATTGTGTTTATAGCTGAATTTCAAGATTTTGCTTGTGATAAAATCTTGAATTAATTAACATCTATCTTGCGATTTTAAATTAAAAAAAAAGCTGTTTTTGTGAGTTCTGAATTTACTTCTGTAAATTAGGATTTTGTTATTTCAAAAGGAACATACAAATAAATATGCACACTTATTTATAAATGCAGGTCAGGTGGAAAACACCTGACTGAGGCAAAAAATACTAAAATCTTATTCATTTGAGTATAATTTTACAAATTCCATTTTTTCATTTCAGTCATCATTTTATAGTTTGTAAAATCTATTTGAATAGGAACAATTGCAACATAATTGTTTTCCACTGCCCACACATCTGTATCTGTTTTTTCTGGCTCTTTATTAATGTAATCTCCTGTAAGCCAATAAAATGGCTTTTGAGAACGTGGATGTTCCATTTCCACAAAATTTTCTGCCCAAGCACCTTTTGTCTGTCTGCAAATTAGGCTTCCCTTAACATCTTCTAATTTTACATCAGGGATATTTACATTTAAGCAAATTTCAGAAGTTTTATTATTCAGAACCTCTTTAATTATTTTCCTCGAATATTCTTTTGCAATAGAAAAATCTGCATCAGGGTTGTGAGAATCTACGGAAAAAGCAATTGAAGGAATATCGTGCATAAATCCCTCAATGGCAGCAGCAAGTGTGCCAGAATAAATCAAATTTGTAGAATAATTTGCTCCATGATTTATCCCCGAAATCACCAGATCTGGCTTTCTATCTAATATTTTAAAAAGAGCCATTTTTACGCTGTCGGCAGGAGTTCCTGAACATTTATATGCTTCTATATCTCCAAAAACTGATGTTTTTTTATAATAAATTGGAGATTCCAAAGTTACTGCATGAGATTTTGCCGATTGTGGACTATCCGGAGCAACAACTACTACCTCTCCAAATTCTTTGGCTATTTCTACAATTGTTTGTATGCCACGTGCATATACGCTGTCGTCGTTACTTACTAATATTAATGGTTTCATTTATTTTTATTTATTATTTTTTTATTGATTGTATCTGAATTGCATAGTTTTAGGATTACGACTTGTATTAAATATTCCAAGAATGTATGCAATATCATCACTTACAACAAAGAATATACTGATTATAACGGATTTTGTTGAAATTGTAATAACTTTATTTATAATGAATTATATAAAATATAAAGTAAAAAAATCCGTGAAAAATCCGTTCAATCTGCGTTATCCGTGTTCCTATTAATCAGACAAATATATATTAGGAAATAAAACACCTAAAATTTAGCGATTTATAATTTCAACAAAATCCGTTATAATCAGAGAATATATTATACGGAAATCTTTTTATTACGGCTTTTCGCATATTTCGGTATTCTCTGGGAAATTGTAACGGATTTATTTTTATACGTTCAAATATTTCTGATACTTCGTTTGCTAACTCATAGCCAAGTTTATCTTGCTTTTTGTTATACCATTTTATTGCTATGTCAAAATCTTGTTCTGCAAATGGAGATAATTTTATTTTCATTGTTGAACATATTTATGTTTTATTGCTTCCCAGTCTTTGTAGTCGTTACCGTGCTCTAAAAAATGGTCGTAACGAGAATCCAACTCTTGTTTTAGTTCATCTGATAAATTATTATCTTCACCTTCTTTTTCTATTTGCAGAAAATTATAATCCTTTGCAAAGGCTTGTAGCATTATTAGCAAACTTTTAGCTTGAGGAGAATTATCTGTTATTTTTATATTATAAGTCATAGTTTATATATCTGAAAGAGTTATTAGTTGTTATTTTTGTTGTAAGTAGTCATACAAAAGTTTTTTTAACAATTATTTTTGATTAATTTAGTGTGCGTCCACAAAGTCGTAATTTTATGCTTTAAGCATACAGTATTTTTGTAACTCATTTATTAGTAGCCCACGATTATCATCGTGGGTTATCAATAGGTCGTCCTTTCGGACTTTGTGGACGCACACCTAATTAATTTATTTTCAGGAGTCCACCAATCATAAATTTAAAATTGTCAATCTACTTAGTTTTCAATGTTTTATTTATTTGGCTTTGTAATTCGTTTTTTTCAAGATTATAAGTTTATTTTTACATCGCCTTGCGTAACCAACAACCAATAACCAACAACTAACTAACAACCAAAATTGCTTTCTCTGGTGCTATTCCAATTTCGGCGGTTGCACCTGAATTAAATTTTAGAAAATCGGAGTGAATACCATCACTAAAAATTACGCCATTTTTTGGCATAAACGATTCTATTGTTAGATATTCTCCCTTATTTATTGTTCCTGCAACTATTCCTGCTTGCGAAGTTTTACTTTTAAAAGGCTCACGCACAGCAAATAACAACTTTTCGTCTTCTTGCGAAATTTCATATTTACGAATAGGCATATTTCCCGAAAATGCTCCTATCATTCCGTTTACCATATTAAAAATGGAGCTCATCCAGCCTGTTGCTCCTGCACCTGTGGACACAATTATTCCGCTTGATGACTGATTTTCTGTTATATCATTATAAATTATCTGGTATCTTGCCGACGAATGTGAGGAAACTCCAATATAAAAATCGTTGAATGCAAGAAGCCGTTGGTCGTCGTTTAGTCGGACTTCTGCCATAGTAATTTTTTTAGACAAATAACTATTATTTAACACATTATGAACAGCATCCATAAAATTATCGGGAGTAAATGGAAGCAAAACACCATCGTATCTTTTTGGGTCGGGATTTATGGCAATAATGGGAATATTATCCAAGTATTTTGCCGTGTTTGCAACAAGTCCGTCTTGTCCAACAACAATTACCAAGTCTTTTTTTGTGAAAATATAATTTGATAAAAAATCTTGCTCAATAACTTTCACCTTCAAAACACCTGAAAGTTGTTTGAGAATTTTATCTAATGCACTATTAAATTCTGTGCTTTCTTCTTCATAATCAGAAAAATCGTTAGTAATATTTTGTTGTTGTTGCTGCTCTTGAATTTGCTGTATTTGTTGCTGATGCTTTTTTTTATTATATCCTATTTTTCTATTTTCAGGAATAGTAAAATTAGTCTTATCCTTAATATTATTATCCGAATTAAAACCTATTTTTTTTACTGGTTTATACGTTTTTTCGTATCCATTATTAACTTGATTATTTTCTATAAAACCATAACTTTCAGAATTATGGCTCAAATTAAAGCCTATTTTACTACTCTTTTTTTGTCTATATACTTCTTGCGATTTTTTAATATAAAATTTAGCTTGATCAAGGGTATTAAACCTTGCAGTTAGTTGCTCAAGCCGAGTTTTATTTCGGACAATTACGGCATTTTCTATTTTTGTTGTTTTCATAATATTTTATTTGCAAAAAAGCAAACACGTTTCTAACTGCCTCAAAAGGTAAGTTAGAAAGAATTTGAGTTTGTAATAATTTTTTGTAAAAATAAATAAAAAAGTTAGAATTTGTAAAATATTAAATAAAAAATATTAAACTTGTGAAAATATTAATTGGCTGTATCAAAACTATAAAATAAATAAACATGAATAAAAAAGCAATCATAATATTAATTTCAGTAATATTTGTAATAGGAGGAATCATTTTGGGAGGGGTTATATTCAAAAAAAAATGCAGTATAATTATTGAACCAGGCGAACGTGGAGTGATTTTCTACCCATTTTCTACTGGATTAGATAAAGAAAATATTTACCAAGAAGGGCTACATATTGTTTATCCTTGGAACGAGATGTATATTTATGATGTTAAAGAACAATCGATTTCTTCTAATGAAGAAGATAATTACTTGGGAATTTTAGATGTTTTGGGAAAAAATGGTTTGTTGATAAAAGTAGAGATTACGGTAAAGTTTTACCCCGAATATGACAAAATAGGTTATATTCACGAACAGTTTGGAGAATCATATATCCCTAAATTAGTTGTGCCAGAAGTTAGATCCTCTGTGCGAAAAACAATGGGATATTACACCGCAGAAGAAATTTATTCTACTAAAAAGCAAGAAATAGAAGAAGAAATTAAGACAAAACTATTTGAAGTTTTAAAAAGTAATAATATTTATATGACATCGTTTAAAATAGATTCGCTTAAACTTCCCCCTGAAATAATGGAGATTCTTAATGAAAAATAATTGTCTATTCGGGGTGCGACTTAAAGTCGCACTCCGAATAAATTGGAAGTTACATAACTTATTTTATCACCTCTAAGCTTTTATCAATCAATTGTTTGGATAGCTCAGAGATATTAGACCTCTCGCCAGATATTTCTATTGTTTCTATTAATTTTTGATTTTGGAAAATGTTTGTTTTCAAGCTAATTTGCTCTCCCGAGATTGTGTATTGTCCTCTAAATTGGTAAGCATCAGGGAAATCATTTGCTTCTATAAATATTATTGATGATTTATTTCCCAAATTTGATACTTCTCTTAATTTATCGTTTACCGAACTTTCTAAATTTAAAATATCCGAAAAAGTTGCAGCATCTTGAAAACGAGATTCTATAAAAATATGTTTGGATTTTGCCATTGGAATTTGTGCCTTGTCTTCTGTTGTAAGTTGTCCAATATCAAAACTTTCCGCTCCGTAGGGACTGAATAAAACTGGTATTTGATAACCATTTATTCCTTCTGCCAAAACAGGAACTCGCTCTCGGCTGTTCTGAAAAAGCATATTTATATCTATAAATTTGCCCTCTTTGAGTGCCGAGCCTTTCATTCCTTCTAACAGGCTGTAAGTGAGCAATCCCTGACCAAATTTATTGCTTTCGTAACTAACCGCATTTGCCTGAGAACCAGTTATTATGTGCATTCCTGTGCGGTCTTTCATGCGGTCTAATGCACGGATTGTGCTGGACTCGTCGTCGCCGTCTCTAAATGCCATCAGGTTTTCGGCAACTCTTCCAGAATGACAAGCATCAATTATTAATACTTGTTTGAGTGCTGGGACTTTTTTCATTAATTCCACAAATTCGGCACTGGAAATGGTGGTTTGTGAAATAATTGCTGGGTCGGTAAATTGTTTGGTATAAGCGTCTTGTGTTATGTAATGAAAATCGCCGCCTGCTCCACCAATATTCATGCCGTGTCCTGCCATATAAATTATTATAACATCGCTACTTGTGGCTTTTTTGGAAATTGCCTCAAAAGTATTTATGATGTTTTGTTTGGAAGATAAAATTGTAGTGTCAGCCCACCCCAGCCCTCCCAAAGGGAGGGAGTTTTTAACTTCCTGATTGTAAACGGGGGAGGTTAGTAAATATGTGTGGGTGTTTTCTTCTCCGAAGAGGCGGTTGCCTCCAATTTGCATTGCTGTTGCTATATCTATTGCGTCTTTGTGGGCGAAGCGGAGGTTTAGGTCGCTGGTAGAATATTCCGAAACGCCTATTGATAGGATATACAAATTTGGTTTTGCATCTGTTCCACCTTCTGCATTATAATAGCTATGCACAGGACGACTGACAAGCCAACCTTCTTCATTATAGGCTTTTACAGTTATTTTATTTTCTACATAAAAGTTTAGATACGGGTGATTTGCAATGTTCATTTCTATTGTAAGTTCTTCTACATCTGGTTTAAAACCACGAGGGCGAGCATCGGCAGTAATTTCTTTGCCGTTGATAAAAACCTGCACTTTGCCAATTCCACCGCCCTTGTTTGTGAGATAAATATTAAACATACCATACTCAATATCAGAAAGTTCTATTTCTGGATACAAATCTAAGCTACCCATAGTTGGCACGTCTCTAATGCCTTCGTTGTTCATTATTTTTTTGAGCAAGCCCGGTTCGTAGTAGCGGTCTTTTAACTGATGCAATTCTATAATTTCCATGCCTTGCACAAAGTGCATTTTTTGCATTGCTCCTTCGGAGGCATCGAATAAACCAGAGGGAGTTGTTATTACCCAATCTGTGCTATCAACTGGAATTAGAGTTGCAAGTTCTTTACCTTCTACTATGTTCCAAAATGTTATTGTGTTAGCAGTAGAAGAAGCGATAATTTTATCATCAAAATATAAAGGCTGTGTAGAAAAATAAGCAAAATAACCTTTAATTGTATTTATTTCTTTGCCAGTAGATATATCCCATAATTTTATTCTGTTAGAATAAGAGGTAATAAAAGTTCTTCCATCTAAAGAGAAATACAATTTATATATAAAACCATTTTTAAACCCTTCAAAAGTTTTAATTTCTTTACCACTTGTAATATCCCGTAATTTTATAATACCATACCTATCAGAAGAATTATAAGAAGAAATAAAAGTTTTTTCATCTGGTGAAAGCGATAATTCTAAAATACCGTCTCCTTTAATTTTTTTAATTATACAACCTTTTTTTACATCCCATAGCTCTAATGTATCATTATTATTAGCAATAAATTTATTTCCATCGTCAAAAAAATAGATATTATTTTGACGACTATCTATGTTACTAATTTTATTTATTTCT
>JAOZQN010000332.1 GCA_029932195.1 Bacteroidales bacterium
CTGATTTTAGAGGTCTGTAATTAAATCTATCCAAGGAATAACATATTGTTTTTCCAACAATAGCTCTGGTATGCCATCAACACTTCCATCGCTTTTGTCAATTAGGTGAACAAATTCGTGAATAGCAGTATTTTTTTTATCTGTTTCGTTCTTAAAACCATGATGCAGAGCTTTTTTAGATAAAATCATTTTGCCCTCCATATAGCCAGTGCCAACCATACCAAGTATAGAACGATTTTTACCAGATACCTCAAAATTTTTATTAAATTTATCTGGATACAACAATATTTCGTAAATATTACTATACTGCCAATTTGGAAATGCAAAAATAGGAATCACTGCACTTGCGGCAACTAATATTTTATCTGTTTCATTAACAGTTGTTTGTATTCCTGTTATTCTGCAATTAAACAAAAATTCCTGAATCTTAAATTCAAAAAGTTTCTTTTCCTCCACATTTAAGCCGTTGTAAAAACCAACTTTTTCTGCAAGAATAATTCTCCAGCCAGCAGGAAATAGAGCAGTTGGTTTTTTCCATTTTGCTTTTTTTGTGCCTCTGAGAAACAGATAGATAATTATCACAAAAAGTACGATAAATAAAAATATTCCAATTATTTTATTCATTATTTTGAGTAAATTTTTATATAAGTCTTTTTTGCATAAATCAAATAAATTACAATTACTGTATTAAATACATAATTGATATACAAAGGATAATGAGTAATTTCTCGTTTTATATCATCAATTATTAAATAGGTGAATACAAAAAATTCACCCAAAAACCAAAGGACAAGAAAAAGCCACGATAAATCATCAGCTTTTTTTGTTCTAAAAGTTTTTATAGCTTGTGGCAATGCACAAATAGCAAATAAAAATGCTCCTATCCAACCAATATATTCGTTATACATGAAAGATTTTAAAAGTTTAAAAATTAAGAAATATTAATTGACAAAAATAAAAATAAAAATTCAAATAAAAATAATAAGTAGTATGATAATAGTTTCTTAATAAAAATAAAACCGTAACAGCTTTATTGTCAGTGAATTGTTGATGCTCCTGAAAACACCAAGTGCCTAACGGCATGTTATATGAAAATATTAAAATATTCATTTACAGAAGTAAACTCAAACTGTAATAATTTTGAAAGCCTTGATTTTTAGACTTTTTAGAAGTGCCCTTATTTTAAATTTTACACATTAAAACATTTAATGAACTACTTTTATGGTAAGATTTTTGCTTCTTAACAATTTTTATATAAATTTGTATTGATGAAAAACATAAAAATTATTACGATAATATTTCTGCTTTTTCCTACATTTATTTTTTCGCAAACTACTGAAAATATGTTTGTTGTTAAAGAAAAAGGAACTAAGCAACATAAAATAAAGCCATATATTTATATATACGAAGATGCTAATCAAAGTCTTGATATTGAGCAAGTTATTAGTCATTATAAGAATAATGATTTTATTAAATTAGATACTATTTCTAATAAATTAGAAAAAAAAAGCACTTACTGGGGACGTTTTGAAATAACCTCTTTGTTGGAAAATGACACATATTGGTTTGTTAATTTTGTGGCACCATCTTCTTTACGACTAAATTATTTAGAATCTTATGTATTTGATAAAAGAGGTAATCAGTTGAACCACAGTAAATTTGGATATTTAAGTCCTGCTTCCGAAATTAGTAATCCCAGACAAAGAGACAATTTTGAATTACACCTCCCAAGCAAAGATACACTTATAGTTTATCTTAAAATAACCAATACAACTAACTGGAATCCAACTTTTGAGGTAGAACTTAGCGATAAAATTTATTTATCAGAAAAAAAGAATACCCGAAATCTTATAAAACTTTTTTACGAAGGAATACTGTGGATTTTTATTCTCTACAACCTTCTAACATTTGTAATTTCCAAAGATAGGATATATTTATATTATTCTCTATACTTTTTTGGCTCGGCACTTTATACTCTTTTTATAAATAAATATCTTATATTCACAATATTAGCCGAAGCTCCTCAGTTAGATACAATTTTTTGGCTTCTATCAATAGGACCGGGAACGATATTCTATTTTATGTTTATGCGACGGTTTACAAACATGCGTGAACTGTTAAAACGAAAATGGAATATTATTATAAATACTTATATTTATGTAAAAATAAGTATTGTAGCAATAGAATTATTATTGCTTGCTATTACTTACAATATTCCTTTAATTAGTTCAATAACAATATATAGCAATTTAGCAGAATTTGTGCTTGCCATTGTTTTTATGATTCGTTTGTGGCGAACTCGGAGCAAATTAGCATATTATTTTATAGTAGGTTCATTATTTTTGTGGGTTGGTTTTGTGGCAGCTACAGTAATGTTTATGATGGGAAATCCGTATAATTCTTATGTTGGAGAATTTGGAGTTGCAGGAGAACTTCTTGTTTTTGCTCTTGGGCTTGGTTATCGTATTCGTAAAAATGAAAAAGAGAAACAAGATGTACAACAGGCACTTATAAGTCAACTAGAACGCAATAATAGACTGAAAACAAAAGTAAATCGTGAACTTGAACAGAAAGTTAGAGAACGAACCGAAGAAATAACATCACAAAAAGACGAACTTGAAAAGCAGAAAGATAAAATAACGATTCAGAATAAAAATATTTTAGATAAAAATAAGATATTAAATATTCAGAAACGGGAGATTAGTGCAAAAAATACGTTTTTGAAGGAGAAACAGGAGCAAATTTTGGTTCAAAATGAAATGCTCAATCAAAATAGAGAAGAAATATTAACTCAAAATGAAGAGCTTGAAATACAACGAAATATAGAATATATACAAAAACAAAAAATTACAGATAGTATTCTTTATGCAAAAAGAATACAACAAGCAATTTTGCCTTCTCCCAAAAAAATGAAACAAATTTTTGGAGATTATTTTGTTATATATTTACCTCGTGATATTGTTAGTGGCGATTTTTTGTGGGCAAAACAAATTGGTTCTCAAAAAATTATAGCCGTTGCCGATTGCACAGGACATGGTGTTCCAGGAGCTTTTGTGAGTATGCTTGGTATGGCTTTGCTGAACGAACTTATTCAAAAACATTCTGAATTGAAAACAAATTTAATTCTGGATAAAATGCGAAGACATATCAAATCATCTTTTAATCAAGAGAATATGTTTAGCGAAACCAAAGATGGACTGGATATTGGACTTGCGATTATTGATACAGAAAATATGAAAATGCAATTTTCGGGAGCTTATAATTCTTTATATTTGGTTCGGAAAAATTGTCCGTTAGCTATTGACAATACTAAATTTATTAACCTTAAAGGAGATAGACAACCTATTTCTATTTATGTAAAAGAGAAACCATTTACAAAACAAGAGATAGAAATTAGAGAAGACGACTTAATTTACATGTCCACAGATGGTTATACCGACCAATTTGGCGAAAACAATAGGAAGTTTTTATTAAAAAGGTTTAAGAGCCTAATTTTAGAAAATAAAGATAAGCCTTTGAAAGAACAAAAGCAAATTTTTTATAAAACGCATAAAGACTGGAAAATAGGTAAAAACCAGATAGATGATGTGCTTGTTGTGGGAATAAAAATTTAGGAATTGGTAAGTAATGGTCTATTCTGTGTTATTAAATTTTTTTATATAAAATAGAGTTAGTTTTAATTTGGAATTATCAAAACAACGACTAACTTTACAACCCAAACGGATCTCAATTATAGGCGATATGCACAACGCAAAAAAAGAAAAATTAAACTAAAAAAATCAGAAACTATGGCAACATATTATTCAAAAATCCATGTTCAGTATAAAGACGGCAGTAAGCCAAAAGGAGCAAAAGTAAGTCTCGGATTTAGCACAGGAGTAACAAAAAACTTCTTTACCGACAGAAACGGAACAGCAGTAGTTGCACACGCAAGTAGGGGAACAGCAAAAGTTTTCGTTAGGGGGCGGAATGTAGGAACTTTGAGAGCACCTGGCGAAACAGTTGTATTTATTTAATTATCAATCAATAAAGCAATAAAAATGTTCAATAAAAAAAATAAAACAGACAAAAACGAAGAAATATCCGAAAAAGATATTGACAAGTCTGAAAATCAAAGAAAGGAAACGGAAGTTGAAACAGACGAACAAGAAAAAACGACTGATGATAATTCTGAAACCGTAATAGATATTGTCGAAGAAAAAATAAATCTTCTTGATGAAAGATTGCAAAATATTGAAACAGCAATTAATAAACAAGCAGAAAAAGAAAATAATTTGCAATTACTTTTAGATAATGTGCATGAAGAACGGACAAAATACAGAGATAATTTTTTTACGGATAAGTTCCAAAAACCGCTGATAAAAGATATAATTCAGTTACACGACAATGTAACAACAAGAATTACAACAAGTGAAACAGAAGAAACAATAAATGAACTTAATTTTGTAAGACAAAATTTGTTAAGTATTTTGGAACGAATGAACGTAGAAACGTATGAAAATTATTTTGAGACAGACACATATCCGAGAAAACGTAATTTAAAATTACACAAAATAATTGAAATAATTGATACGGATAAGCCCAAAAATAATAATTTTGTGTCGGAAATAACAAAAGAAGGTTTTATGTGGAACGAAAAAGTCATAAGACCTCAAAATGTGAAAATTTATAAACTAAAAAATTAAAATTAAACTATGAATAAAGTTTTTGGAATAGATTTAGGAACAACATTTTCGGCAATTTCGAGTATTGATGAATACGGAAAACCCGAGATTTACAAAAATATAGACGGCGACAGAATTACACCGTCAGTTATACTTTTTGATGATGAAGAAACAATAATTGTAGGAAAATATGCGTGGCAAAATGCAGCAGTTTACAAAGACCAAACAGTCAGATTTGTAAAACGAGAAATAGGAAAAAGCAAAGACGAATACAGTCGTGAATTTTTTGGCAGAAAATATTCAGCACCCGAACTATCTGCAATTATTTTAAAACAACTTGCAGGATACGCATCGCAAGCAACAGGCGAAGAAGTAAAAGACGTTGTTATTACAGTTCCTGCATATTTTGACAATACGGAACGAAATGCAACTGTTGAAGCCGCAGAAATGGCTGGATTAAATGTTTTAAGAATTATAAACGAACCAACAGCCGCCGCTTTTGCTTTTGGAATAGACAAAAGTAAGAAAGACGAAACTTTATTTGTATTTGATCTTGGTGGTGGAACATTTGACGTTACAGTTGTAAAAATAAAAGATAAAAAAATTGAAGTAATATCATCAGACGGAGACCACAGACTTGGTGGTATGGACTGGGACAATAAAATTGTTGATTATATAGCAGATGAATTTCAAAAAGAACACGGAACAGACCCAAAAGAAGATTTGAGTGTTTATCAAGATATGTTGAATAATGCTAATAGAGCAAAACATACGTTATCACAACGAAAAAGAGATAATATTCAGATTTTGCATAACGAAAAAACTCTAAATATAAAAATAACAAAAGAAAAATTTGAAGAACTTACCGAAAGTTTAGTCGATGATTGTAAATTACTTTGCAACCAAGTTTTGCAAGACAGTAAAATGACTTGGAACGGTATAGACCAAATACTCATGGTAGGTGGTTCTACTCGTATGCCGATGATACAAGAAATGGTAAAAAATATTTCAGGCAAAGAATTAAATATGACCGTTGACCCCGATGAAGTTGTTGCAGTAGGTGCGGCGTATCAAGCCACATTATTAGAAATGCAACAAAATAATTCAAAAGTTTCCGAAAATGTAAAAGAAAAACTCGATGGTTTTGAAACTCTCGACGTTAATACACACACACTTGGTTGCAGGATACACGACGTAGAAATAGATAGACTTGTGGTTGCACAAATGTTAAAAAAAGATAAACCGTTACCTTGTGAACATACTGAAATGTTTTCGTTATCAAGAGCCGGACAACAAAATATAGCTTTA
Organism: Bacteroidales bacterium; assembly: GCA_029932195.1. Lineage (GTDB taxonomy): Bacteria > Bacteroidota > Bacteroidia > Bacteroidales > JAOZQN01 > JAOZQN01. The sequence continues at coordinate 5,973 of JAOZQN010000332.1, forward strand.
CCAATAATGCAAGGCGAAAGCACAGACCCGGAAGATTGTCTTATACTTGAAAAATTAGAAATGGGTCCTCTAAAACCCGGATTGCCAGCAAATGAACCTGTAAAAGTTAAATTTTTATTTAATAAAAATGGTATTCTCGAAGTTCTTGTTGAATGTGCAGGACAAAAAACTTCAATTAAAGTTAAAAGTGCTGAAACTCACACAAGCAACGAAAGAGAAGAAACAAAACGGCATCTTAATAAAATGAACATCGAATAATAAATTACACTATGATAGCAAATCCTCAAAATATAAATAAATCAAATTTATTTGAAAGACTTGGCTTACCCGCAAGCGGAAAAGAAGACGGCAAAGAAGTTTCTCCCGAAAAAGTGAAAGAAGCTTTTGAAATAAACAGAACACACTGGAAAGTTAGGGAAAAGAAAGTTAGAAAAAATAAAGAAAAACAAAAAGTATGTGAAAATTCAATAAAAAAATTAGAGCAAACTTATGAACTTCTTAAAACAAAAGAAGGAATACATTATCAAATAAAAACTATTGAAGCACAAGACACGGAAGAGCATACTCCTGACACTTCACAACAAGAACAGCCAAAACAAGAATATATTCCGAAAATTCAAGTATCTACTTCAAAAATTGATTTTGGTAAAGTAAATTTAAAACAATCCAAAACAAAAGAAGTAATAATAAAAAATGCAGGTTCGGGAGAGCTAATTTGGGAAATATCAAAACATCCTAAATGGTTACTTTGTAAAAAACAAGGCGACAAACTTATAATTACTTTTACATCAGAAAGTGAAAATTCTTTTGATGATGATATTGTAATAGAAAGCAACGGCGGATATGCAAGAATAGCTGTTACTGCAAGTGCCGTATCAAGTCCTGTTTTAAAACTTTCGCAAACAACCGTAAATTTCGGCAAATTTGATATTCCAAACTCCAAAAAAACAGAAATTAATGTTACAAATACAGGAACAGGAAAATTAGAATGGAAAATATCAAATAGTCCCGAATGGTTAAAAGTTAAAAAAGTATCCGACAAAATAATAATTGAGTTTGAGCCAAAAAAAGAAAATAATTTTAACGGAAATATTGAAATAAGTAGTAACGGCGGTAATACAAAAATACCTGTAAATGCACAAGTAAACGACCCCGAAAAACCGGTTTTACAAGTTAATAACTGAAGTTTCGGAGTTGTAATTAGCTGGTTGTGAATATATTACAAAAACG